>CADAFY010000011.1 GCA_902787255.1 uncultured Bacteroidia bacterium | reverse complement strand
GGCCGTCTGTTCGACAAGAACGGCAATATGGTGGGCTGGTGGACCGACGAGGATGATGCGAAGTTCCGTGCTAAGGCCAAAGTGTTGGAAGAGCAGTTCAACAAAGTGCAGATTCTGCCCGGTCTGATGGCCAACGGTGCCTTTACCCTCGGTGAGAATATCGGCGACCACGGCGGACTGAGCATTGCCTGGACCGCGTTCCAGAACGCGATTGCCGGCAATGATCCCGGCCTGATCGACGGCTTCACCCCTGCCCAGCGCTTCTATCTGGGTTATGCCACCGTGTGGGCCCAGAACATCACCGATGAGGAAAAGGCCCGTCTGACCAACATCGACCCGCACTCGCTGGCCGTCAATCGTGTCAATATCTCCTTGCGCAACTTCGCGACCTTCTTCGAGGCCTTCGGCATCAAGGAGGGGGATGCGATGTGGCTTCCGGAGTCCGAAAGAGTACATATTTGGTAATCATCAAAAAATTTATAGTTATGAAAAAATGGATTATTATCGCCGCAGTAGCGGTCGTTGTTTTCTGGTGTGTGGGTATTTACAACAGCCTGGTCAGCAAAGATGAAGGTGTGAAGACGGCCTGGTCACAGGTGGAAAATGTCTATCAGCGCCGCGCTGACCTCATTCCCAACCTCGTATCGACGGTCAAGGGCTATGCCGCCCACGAGAAAGGAACCCTTGAAGGCGTGATGGAAGCCCGTGGCAAAGCGATGGGCGTGACCGGCGGCAACCTTTCTGAAGAGAATGTGGCCGCGTACGGCAAGGCCCAGGGCGAAGTGAGTTCCGCGTTGAACCGTTTGTTGATGGTGGTGGAAAATTATCCCGACCTGAAGGCCAACCAGAACTTCCTGGATTTGCAGGCTCAGTTGGAGGGAACCGAAAACCGTATTGCCGAGGCGCGCCGCGGGTTCAACGAGGTGGCTAAGGAATACAATACTTATATGAGAACTTTCCCCAACAACATTATCGCTGGAATGTTCGGTTTCCAGCAGAAAGGCTATTTCGAGGCGGACGAAGATGCCAAGAAGGCCCCCAAGGTTGAATTCTAATGTTCCGCCCGTTTCTTTTAACCCTCGCCCTGCTTGCGGCTTTGCCCTTGCAGGCGGGGCTTTTTGATTCCTCTAAGGACGGTCTGCCCGAGTCGCCGGACCCGCCCCGGCTGGTCAATGACTTTGCATCCGTGATTCCGGCCTACCAGCGGGATTCGCTGGAACGGGTGTTGGTGGCCTTTGACGATTCGACTTCCAACCAAATCTGCATCGTGACGATGCCGACGCTGGATGGTCGGGAGATTGTCGAGTATGGCACGGCGCTGGGCAACAAGTGGGGTGTCGGCAGTAAGCGCAACAACGGGGTGCTGATTCTGTTGAAAATCCGCAATCCGCAGTTGGAAAGCGATCCGGACGCCAAGTATGTGGATGTGGCCATCCTGCCCGGCAGGGGACTGGAGGGTGCGATTCCGGATGCGTATGCTGCACGAATCATCCGCAATATTATGGGCCCGTATCTGCGGGAGGACAACTATGTGCCCGCTTTGACGGAGGCTTGCGCGGAGGTGATGGCGTTGGCGGCGGGAGAAATCTCTGAGCCGCGTGACGGCGAGGAGGAAGAGGACGGCTGGGAACTGCTGTTCTACATTATCCTTATTATCATCGTCTTGGTTCTGATTACCAGAAGGAAGCATTCCGGCGGTTCCGGAACGAATACCGGCTCGCGCGGCGGCTTCGGCGGTCCCATTATTTTCGGGGGCGGCGGCAGCAGTTCCGGGGCAGTTCTTCCGGTGGCTTCGGTGGCTTTGGCGGCGGCTCCTTCGGCGGTGGCGGCGCCCACGGACGGTTCTAGGCCAGTGTGTCGTTAAGCAGAGCGGTGAGGGCGGGTTTATCGAGGTGTTGTCCGATGAAGACGAGTTTCACCATCCTGTCGCCATAGACGGGGTCCCAGTCGCGGCGTAGTTTGGCGTCGCGCTCCATCATCTGCTGCAGGGCTTCTTCGTCCATCGTGGCGAACCAGAAGCCGGCGTCTTTGAGGGCCATCTGGCGGCCGGCCTGCTCGAACAGGTAGCATTTGTCAGGTTCGTCGGCAAAGTAGCAGATGCCTTTGGCTCGGATGATATTCTTGGGCCATTTCTTGGTATCGTCATCATCGTCGTCGTCATCCTCATCGTGGCCTTCGATTTCGGCAATCCAGGCGGCGGAGGTGGCCACGCGGTCGAAGTCGAACAGGCCGGTGTAGATGATTTCGTCCAAATCAATGTTGCCGTAGTCGCACTCGAGGATTTTGGCTTCGGGGTTGATGTTCTTGACAATCGCGCGCAACTTGCCCAATTCATCGGCGGACACTTCCGAGGCCTTGTTGAGTAGGACGATGTTGCAGAATTCCAGTTGCTCGATGACCAGCCGCTCCAAATCCTCGTCTTCTATATCTTCCTTTTCCAGGGCGGCGCCGCCGTCAAATTCATCCCGCATACGCAGGGCGTCCACCACCGTGACGATGCTGTCCACATAGGGCATTTCGCCCATCACGGAGACGGGAGCCAGTTGGGGGAGGGAGCAGATGGTCTGGGCGATGGGGGCGGGTTCGCAGATGCCGCTCGCTTCGATGACGATGTAGTCGAAACGATGCATCGAGGTCAGTTCGGCCAGTTGGTTGACCAGGTCCATCTTCAGGGTGCAGCAGATGCAGCCGTTCTGCAGGGCGACCAGGCTGTCGTCCCCCTGGCCTACGATGCCGCCTTTCTCAATCAGTTCGGCGTCGATATTCACCTCGCCGATGTCATTGACGATAACGGCGAATTTGATGCCTTTGCGGTTGGCGAGGATGTTGTTGAGCAATGTGGTCTTTCCGCTGCCGAGGTAACCGGTCAGCAGCAACACCGGAATCTGTTTTTCTTGCATATCGATGGTCATAAATTTTCTTTTTTAGGCCTGCAAAGTTACAAAATTCGCGGCCAAAATATTTGCTTTTCTTTCCGGCCTGCCGTATTTTTGTGAATAATTTCAAAATTATGGCCGAGCATCATCACCACGAGCATCATCACCATCATCACGGGCCGCAGGTGGCGGACGCGTCTTTGAAGAATGTGTATATCATCTCTATCGTTCTCAACCTGACTTATGTGGTCGTCGAGGCGGTGGCGGGGCTGTATTATCACTCGGTCGGGCTGCTGTCCGATGCGGGACACAACCTCAGCGACATCATTTCGCTGGCGCTGGCCCTGGTTGCGCTCGGACTGCTGCACAGCCATCAGCGCAAGGGCTATACCTACGGCTATCGCAAGATGTCGGTGCTGATTTCCCTGACCAATGCGGTCCTCCTGCTGGTGGCGGTGGGGGCCATCATCGTGGAAAGTATCGGCAAACTACTGCATCCGGTGGAGGTGAACGGGGCGGTCATCTCCTGGACGGCCGGGGCGGGGATTCTCGTAAACGGACTTACGACGCTTTTGCTGCTTCGCAAGCGCAGCCACGACCTCAATACCCAGGGCGCTTTTCTGCATATGCTGACCGATACGCTGGTGTCGGTAGGCGTGGTGGTGTCCGGTATTGTGATTTATTTCACGGGCTGGTATGTCATCGACCCGATCATCGGTCTGGTGATTGCCGTCGTCATTCTGGTAGGTACCTGGGATTTGCTCAAGCAGAGCATCCGCCTGAGCATCGACGCCATTCCGGAAGGGGTGCATCTGGAGCCCATTCTCGCGCAAATACAAGCCATAGAGGGGGTTAAGGAAGTGCATCATATCCACGTCTGGCCCATCAGCACCACCGAGACCGCCCTTACCGCCCATCTGGTGGTGGAGAACCTGGCGGACGCCGAGTCTACCGTGCACGCCGCCAAGGAAATTCTCTCCCGCGAAGGCATCGCCCACAGCACCCTCGAAGTCGAGACCGCCGGCCATTGCAGCGACACATCCGTTTGTTGTTGAAAATCGGCCTTCTACGGCACTGGGGGGGGGATTTTACCTAAAAAAGTTGTAAAAAAGTATTGACAATGCGAGCAAAAATGGCTACCTTTGCGGCCGTTTTTGTGAGAAGATGCCCGTAAAGCAAAGAGTTGTAAGATTGTTGTTGTTGTTTGTTTTATGGGGGGGGACGGAATCAAAGGCTTTTAGTTCAGCCATTTACAATTACTCCATCTCGCCTGATACTCTCATTGTGCCCGGACGTCAGGACAGCCTTTCCGCAGAACCGCTCACAGATTCTCTCTTTGTTTTTCATCGCGACACGACCTATATAGAAGTCCCTCCCGACTCTACGGCTTGGTTGGGATGGGCTTTGCGGACCAATCTTATCTATGCCGCGTCCGCTTCCGCTAACCTCGGATTGGATTTTGCCATCAGCCGGAACTTTTCGTTGGGTCTCAATGTGGGTTTAAAAGCCTGGCCCCGTTGGTGGGTCGGGGATTGGGATGCTGAGAACCCAACGCGTTGGCGTCATATATTGGTGACGCCGGAGTTCCGCTGGTGGCCTTCCGAGGTTTTTTCCAAGTGGTTTGTGGGGGCCGACCTTGTCTGGAGCCACTTCAATGTGGGCGGGGTCAGATTCCCGCTCGGGACGATTTATCCTGCCGTCCGGGACCACCGTCTGCAAGGCGATGTGTGGGCGCTCGGGATTTTTGCGGGCTATTCCTGGTGGCTGACCGAACACCTTCGGCTGGAGGTAGAGGCCGGCGTGGCGGGTGGTTACTATGCCGCCGGGAAATATGAGTGTCCCCATTGCGGGGCGAAAATCGGCGATGTCGCCGGCGTGGCCGTCATTCCCAAACTCGGCGTCAACCTGGCTTGGAATTTCAATCGTCCTTCCCGAAAGAAATCGTTGCGGGAGGAAATCAATATGTATATAGATACGCTCGTGCGCGTACGCGAAAGGCCGCGCGATACATTGGTGCTGGCGGAGATTGTCGAGCCGGAAGATACCCTCATCTTGGAAGAACCTGTCTTCGAGCCGGATACGCTTCCTGCCGTCGTTCGTTTGGCCAAGGCCCATCCGGTCCTCAATCCCATCTCTGCCTATCGTCCCTATACGCCCGAACGGGTGCTCAGCAAAGAAAGCGGCTCGCTGTATGTGTTCTTCGAAATGGGAAAGGCCGACTTGAAGCGCAACTACACGGAAGGGGCTTATTTCAGAGACAATGGGCCCGTTCTGGATGAAATGGAAGAGGTGACGCGGGAGATGCTGCGGGACAGCACCAGCCACATTGCCAAGATACAGATTATCGGCTTGGCGTCTATCGACGGCCGTCTCAATTTCAATGTCCTTCTGTCCTACCGTCGCGCCCAAGCGGTCCGCAACTACCTGCAGGAACGCTTCGACCTGCCCGACGATTGCTTCGACGTTGTAGCCGGAGGAGAGGCGTGGAGCGAGTTCCGCGCGCAGGTGGAAGATTTGCTCGCCCAAGGCGGGGGAGCCGGCCTGAGCGTCGCCCAGTTGGAGAAAATCTTGTACATCATCAATAACGAATCCGATGCAGAGCGCCGAGAAGCGCGTATCAAGCAGTTGGAAGAAGGCAATCTGTACCGCATCCTCAAGCGGGGGCTGCTGCGCGACCAGCGCAATTCGGGCTACTTGCGCATTTATTACGACACAAATAAAAACTCAAATATTCATCACAAAAACACAAACCAATAACTTATTTATTAACTAAACCAAAAAGTTATGAAAAAAAACATCATGAATCCGCTCCTTTTCGGAGCACTGGCCCTGACGGGCCTCTTCCTCTCCTGCAGCAAGGAACCTATTGCGCAGGAGGAAAAAGCGACTCCTGTCGTTGAGACCGGCAACAAGGAAGTGTCGGCCCAGTTTGTCCTTTCCGTCGCCACCGGCGAAGGAAAAACCCGCCAAAGCGCTGCTTCCGTGCAGAAAGACAACAACTTCCTCGGCATCCAGGACACCAAGATTTTTGCCTATGCCACCGGCGTCGAGGGCGCTCCCTATGTCAATTCGACGACCACCCCGGCCAAGAAGCAGTTTGACCTCGGCGTGCTCTACAGCAGCGGCCAGATTACAGCGGCGGACAACCAGACCAGCAGTTCCAACCGCGTGCTGCAACTCTCCATTCCCTTGTCCACGGACGCAATGCTCTTCTATGGAAAAGCCATCAACGAGCAGCCCGGCCGTATCCAGGGTAAGATGGAATCCAACATTTCCGCGACGGCTTCCGAGACGCACTTCGACCTTTGCTCCCGCATCGGTGACCGCCTGACTTCCTACAATCGCACCGCGGCCTTGATGATTTATGTCTTCAACCGCCTGATGGATGCGGAGGTCGATGCGCTCGGCGAGGGTGAAGACTACCTTGGCTACACCAATCTTCCCGCCATCAATTGGCAGCAGATCGGCCAGCAGTATGAAATCAACAACGAACTCTACGGACGCACCGGCGTCAAAGTGCAACAGGATCCCCTGGAAGAGAACCTCGCCAAGATGTTCTCGATGCTGACCTATATCAAACCGGGTGAGTACCGTGCCGGTTCCTCCCACGCCATCAAGTCGATGGTGCAGAGCCTGAACAAATTGGTTTTGGCCACGGATTCCGCCACTCCTACTACTGCCGCAGAGGCCAACGCCCATCGTCTGGCGGAAGAACTGACCGCCCGCATCGCGGACTACTTCACCTCAAGCGGTGAGTTCCAGGCCACCGCCACCATCAAGAACCGCGTGGTCAACTCCCTGCATCTGATGAGCGAGAGCGACTGGAACGGCCGTTTCTCCACCGCCGCCGACCTCAACAACTTCCCGTACGAGGACTTTGGCGTGCCTGACGGCGTCGCCCAGTTGGCCTTCAATGACACCGATCTCTTCTCCTACAAAATTCCCAACTCTTCCCTTATCACCCCGAACAACCCGACCGCCGTGTTCCAGCCTGACCACTATATGTATCCGGCCGAACTTATGTACTATGTCAACAGCCCGTTGCGTGTGACCGACAAGGATGACCTCTCCGTGAGCGACTATCCCAACGGTGTGGGCCCCTGGTCTGATGACACGAGCGCCGGTAACAAATGGGCGGTCGGCCTGTGGCAGAAGAACGGGAAGGTGAAGTCCTCCACCCGCGGCGTTGCCATCCGCGACAACATCAACTATGGTGTGTCTTTGTTCGAGACCAACGTGGCTTGGGGCAACGGTGTTTCCTCCCTCAAGGACAACCGTTCCGCGATGACCGGTGGCGAAGAGGAAGACCGCGAGTTCAGCGTCAACGACGCTCACTTCTCCCTCCACGGTGTGCTGATTGGCGGCCAGAACCCCCGTATGGGCTGGCAGTTCCTCAAGAGGGGTGCCGACGGCGACCACGCTGCGTTTGACTATGTGATTTATGACGACCATATCGCCAGTTCCGGCGTGCCTACGGTCTCTCCCAACTACACCGTTGTCTTCGACAACTATGACAGCAGCGTGGAGTCCCAGAACGATGTCTATGTCGCTTTGGAATTCGAAAATGGCGGCGATGCCTTCTGGGGTCGCGACAACCTCATCCCCAACGGCGCCCTCTTCTATCTGACGGCTCGTCTGCAGAATGCCAACGGCGGTTCCATCACCTGGCCGACCGACTATCAGGTTCCCCCGATTTACGGTGTGGACGGCGAAACGGTTCCCGACGGCAAAGTGGCCGGCGCCTCCAAGCAGGTTCCCCGTATCTTCATCCAGGACTTCCTGACCAAAGCGACCTTCCGCATCGGCGAGACCTCCCTGCACAATGCGTTTATGACCATTCCTGACCTGCGCACCACGCAGATGTCCCTCGGTCTGTCCGTCGACCTCGAGTGGCGCAGCGGTTACGAATTCGATCTCGAACTGTAATTGCTTACTTTATGCGTTTCTCCGCCGTATTCCGTATGCTGTTCTTGTTCACAACCGGTTTCGCCCTGATGGGATGCCGCTATCTGGTGGACGAGGACCGGCGTGACTGCGGCGGAGATTGTACCATCGATTGCCGCCTCCGTCTGCAAACCAAGATGCAGACGGAGTTGGCGACGGTACTTTCTTTGGCGGAGGACCAATATGTTGCGTCTTCTCTCCGGACCTGGCTTGACGGCCTGTTTGCCGATTATGCGAGCGATGTGGACCTTTCGTTCTATGAACCCACGGGCGGGCAACGGCGGCTGGTGCATATGCGGGAGCGGATGGATGGCAACAGTTCGGTCTATACTTTGTATCTGCCGGCGCGGGAGTATTTGAACAACTGTGTGGCGAATATCGAAGACAACGACCAGGTGGCCCTGGTGGAGGACGAGCATTGTACCGGTGCCCTGTTGCGCCAGTATTCCGAAAGGGAAGTCGCGGCGGGCCTGATGCCTACCCGGGGCTCGATTCCGGCCGATACCGTTCATTCCCACAACACCGGTCTGTTCTCCGCCCGGAAGCATATCCTGATGCAGGAGATGGAAGACCGGCATATCAGCATCCATCTGTATATGGTCAATGCGGCTTCCGCCCTGGTACTGGACCGCGCGACGGCGGGAACGGCGGGGCAGGCGCAGGTCTATGTGCGCGGTTTCGCCGATGCTTTCGCCATTGCCGACAGTACCTATCGTTTTGCGTCCCAACCGGTGGTCCGTACGCTATCCCTGCCGGTGGAAGGCGGGACGGAATACTGCTATGCTTCCGCTCACTTTCCTTCGAAAGACGAGGGGGAAGGGGCCATCTGGCGCTGGGATGTCCAGGTCCCGCTTCCGGACGGGAGTGTCACACGCTCGGTGCTGGAAGTGAAAGAGCCTTTGCAGGCGGGCTGTTTAAAGATACTAAAAGCCAAAGTTTTTGATAACGGGGTTGTGTCCGTCACGGACCCGACCGTCGCGGTTAGCGTAACATTGAACTGGAACCAAGGAAGTGAGCACGATGTGGAAATGTAAGATACATATCCTGTGGCCTATGCTGGTGATGGTCCTCTTTCTTTCCGGCTGTGAAAAAGCCCGGAATGAGGAAGAGGCTGCTGTCGGCGCGCCCGTTCCGGTCCAGTTGGCGCTGCGGGTCGGGGCGGAAGGCCCTTCCGTTAAAGGCAATCCCTCCGTCATCACGGAAATGCACGAAGTGTTCCGGGGGCTGACGGACCTGCAGTTGATTCCTTTCAATCGTAAAGGCGAGATTGAGATGGGCGACCTGAGCAACGCCCAGCCGCAAGACTTGCCGGATATCACCGAACCCATCGTTCTCTTCCCCAGTTCATCCGTCCAACTTGCCCGCAAGACGGCCTCGGCGTTGGTCTATGGTTGTTCGCCGGTAGAGCCCGATGACAATCCGATTATTCAACGCCATCTCAACGGCGCCCTGACGCCGGATGGTTTTGACCTGGAGGATGGACGCGTGAATGTTTCTTCCATTCGTTTTGCTCCAGTCCCCATCTTCAACGGTGTGGCTCCCGCCGCCGCGCACGGCATCGCTTCCATCCTGAGCGAAATGGCTTCCGAAGCGAGTCTGACCGTCGATTACTGGTACTATGCGAATCGAGTATGGCGCAGCGCGCAGGTGTCGCTGGTGTGGGATGAAAACATCGCGGATGGCCGTTTGCGGGAGTATTTCAAATGGTTTACCAACGAGGGGAAACTCATTACCGGCTCCGGCCTCAGCGCGGAATATATGCTCACTTATCTCTATCGCCTGCTTAAAGACTATGTCAGTTATGATGCGACGGTGTTTGAACACGTCGTGGGCAACAACCACTATGAGGCGGTCAAGAGTAACGGCGGGACGGATTTGTTGACCTATGCCGATTTGTACAATGGAATGCGGGATGCGCTGCTCCAGCGTTTTGAACGCTTGGAGAACGACCAGTTCATTCACATTCTGGAGGATGATTCCATTCAACTGGTCAATTCCGACCAGCGGGTATGGCCCGCTCGTTGGGGACTGCCCGACGGTTCGGCGGTCATCCAATGGACAGGAATCCGCTTCGAGGTGGCGGAAGAGACGCTCGACGGTGTAGCGCCCATCGCATCCTACTGCTATCCTCCTGATTTGCGCTATTTTTCCAACACTACCCTCAGCACTTCTACCAGCGACCGGGAAAGTTCCTACACGGAAGACCGAACCAGTTGGAGCGAGATTCTGAGCGACTATCGGGGCGGCAAGGCCGTGTACAGCGATACGCGCGCCGTGGCCTTGGACCAGCCGTTGAACTATAGTTGCGGTATGTTGGTCGCCAATATCCGCGCCGTGGCGGAAGAATTGGAGGCCGGCCCCTCTTCCCGCGTTCGGGTGACGGGAAGTGATTTTCCGCTGACCGGCGTGATTGTCGGCGGACAACGCACGCTGCGCTATGACTTTACGCCCCTGTCGGGCAAGGATTATTTCCTGTACGACAACTGCATATCCGGCGTCTATCTGACGGCGCAGGAGTCCGCGGAATTCCGCACCCTGGTTTCCCAGACGCAGACGGGCGAAAACATTTATTTCTGCCTGGAGTTCCGCAATGACAGCGGAAGCGGTTTTGCGGGGGCTGAGGGCAATATCCTGCCGGGGTGTAAATTCTACCTGGTGGGCCGTATCGACCTGCCCGAGGACGATGAGACGGGCAGTGTGTTCCAGTGCGACTGTATGACCCGGGTCAACTGTCTGATTACCTCGTTGTCCGAGGCGCACAATTCCATTCCGGATTTGGAGCATCCGAGCCTGACGATGGGCGTGCAGGTGAAGACCAACTGGACCCAGGCTACCTCTTCTTATATCGTAATGTATTGATGAAGGCATTTCGTTTCATATCGCTTTTGTTGTTCCTGGCGCTCGTTTCCTGCCGTCGGGAACCGCTTCCGGTCGAAACGGTGCCGGTGGTCGAAATGCCGCAGATGGGCATCTACATTGCGGCTCCGGAAGCCGCGCAGACCCGCGCCGATGTCGGCGAGGTCCCCGCGACGGAAGATGAATCCCATCTCTATGATATGAAAGTTTGGGTGTTCCTCAGCGAAGGTCACGAGAAAATCGCGTACCTGAATCTGTCCGGCTCCCAACTTCCTGCGGCGGGCCGCACCCGCCGTTATGCGGTCTCCGTTTCCCGGGACTTTGCCCGCACCCGTCCGGATGTGGATGTATTTGTGTTGGCCAACGCCACTTCCATCGGCTGCTCCTTGTCCGAAGAATCTTCGTGGGAAGAAGTGAACAGCGCCGTGTTCGGCGGCATCCGTTTCGGCATCACCGAACCCGTGCGGGTGGTCGACCCCCTGTATGGCCTTCCGATGACCGGGGTAGGCAGGGGACTGTCCGTCCAGGGAGAGGAACCCGTGCTCAAAGTGGAGACCGTCACCTTGGTCCGGGCCGTTTCCAAAGTTCGTTATGTATTCTGCCGGATGAAGGATGCGGAAGAAAACGATGAGATTTCCGTGGACCGCATCACCTTGAACGGGGGGCTGATTCCCGTTTCCGAATATCTTTTTACGGCTTCCCTGCCCTATGCCATTGCGCCGGGCGGCTATGAACTGGAGCCGATTCCGACCGAAGGACCGGCTTCCCTGGCCCAGAATGAGACGCCCGAGAAACTGGTCTATGCCGGTCAGGATGCCGTCAGTTACCAGAAACTGCTGGACAACGCCATTGCCGAAGGGGTGCTGACCGATGCCGGGACGATGTATCTGCGAGAGAGCGACAAGATGCTGACGGGCTATGTCAATTATACGGTCAACGGCGTTTCGCACATTCGTAATTTCTCGATGGCGCAGCCCGGCGATTTTGCCCGCAACCACACCTGGACCCTTTTCGGCTACTTCCTCAGCGGCCGTAACCTTCAATTGGCCATCAATGCCCAGCCCTGGGATTACAATACTTATCAGGTGGACTTCTCCAACCAGTCCGTCCAGGCGACACAGTTTGTCGTCGACGATACGACGGCGGATGTGTCGGAGACCAGTCACGACCATTTTG
Organism: uncultured Bacteroidia bacterium; assembly: GCA_902787255.1. Taxonomy (GTDB): domain Bacteria; phylum Bacteroidota; class Bacteroidia; order Bacteroidales; family UBA932; genus Cryptobacteroides. The sequence goes on along the minus strand of CADAFY010000011.1, from coordinate 8,940 downwards.
ATGTCCGTCTGCGGACCGGTCTCACGGCCAAGGGACGGCTGTATATCACGACGCCGGTCAGCGGCAAGTTGATGATTCATCCGGTCGGCGATGCCTCTTCGTTTATCGTCAATCCCGATATCGCGGACATTAATCCGAGCCTCAATGCAGGCCGTATCGATGTGGAAATCCGCCGCAATCCTAATGCGGAAGGAGACCAGAGCGGAAAATACATCACCCTGTCCTTCACGGTGGAAGCCGGCGACAGGGAAATCGATGCCAATTCGGAAATTTTGAACGGAAAAGTCTATCGCTTTATCCTATGATGCGCCGCCTGTCATATCTGCTGATGCTCTGGATGCTGTTTTCCTGCGCCCGGGAGGCGCTCGTTCCCGAATGGCAGGGCCCTTATTTGGAACTCGGGGTGGTTTGCGATGATTCGGAAGAGACGCGGGCCGGCGCGGACGGTACGCAAGATGGCGTGGACCGTTACAATGAGAATCTGCTTTCGACGGTGGACTTTTTCTTCTGGCCGGGCGAACAGACGGAAGGGGATGCGGTGTATCATATCCACCGGACTTCCGGCAACCGCCGCAGCGATGTGTTCCGCATCGAAATCACCTCGGATGACATCAACCTTCGGATTTTCCCGTCCTTCCCCAATGATGTCCGTCAGGCAACTGTAATGGCCATTGTCAATTATCCCGGCAAATTGGTGGCGGATGAAGCGGATTTGTCCGGTACTTCCCTGGATGAACTCCAGGCCCGTGTGGTGGAAACCGACTTCGTCTCTCCGTCCGACCATCGTCAGCCCTCTTTTATGATGAGCGGAACGACGGTCATCGAATTGCGCGGCCGCTCGCAGATTATGGCGGCGACCGGCACCATCCAACTGGCCCGCTACGCTTGCAAGATGACGGTGGGAGTGAATGTGGCCCAGTCCGTCACGCTGGCTACCGGCGAGGTGTGGGCGCCGATGCTGGAAGGAATGGAACTGTATATCGCCAATGCCGTCAAGAGCGTCACGCTGGGCGGCGAGGATACGGACCCGCAGTATTTCTCCTATGCTTCCAACAAGAAAAAATTTGTGTGGAAAGACCTGGAAGGAAATTTGATTCCTTATCTGGACAAGACGGGGGATTATTTCAATACCTACCCGATGTATATGTACCCCCAGCACTGGACCTATGGTTCCAACGAGGGTACGGATCGGGAACCCTACCTCAAACTCGTCGTGCCTTGGGCTCGCAAGGCGGAAGGAGGCTACAGCGCCACGCAGAAACAGTTCTATTATAAAATCGTGATGCCGGACGACAAGCGGGCGGAATTCCGTCGCCGTTTCGTCCGCAACAACTGGTATCATATCAATGTCGACGTGGGTATGTTGGGCGCGGAAACCGACGAGGCGGCCGTGATGATACAGAATTGCTCCTGCTATATGGTGTACTGGCAGGATAAAGATGTCGTCATCAAGCAGGCGGAAATCGGCAATGCGCGTTATCTGTCCGTTGATAAGGATGATTACGAATTGCACAATGTGTCGGAGGTAACCATCCGTTACACGACCAGCCATCCCGTCATCATCAAGGAGGGCAGCATCCGGGTGACGCGTCCCTATTACGGAGAGCAGGGGGCGGGAACGAACATTCTCGGCGGTACGGTGCGCAAGGCGGGAGTGGGGGATGTGTATGCTGCGGGCAAGATGTATCTGGAATATTCCGAGGCGCAGCGCAAGGCGCTTTCTGAGGATGGAAAAGACTGGTTCTCCAATACGGGTACGTCCATTTTGTTCAAGCATACGCTCAACAACGACTACACGAGTACGATGTTCGACTATTCGCCTTATCGTGTTTCCTTCTCGCTGGTCCACGAGGATCGTCCGGACGACGACCGCTTCCGCAAGGACATTACGCTGCTTCAGCGTCCGGCTATCTTTATCGAGGCCCTGCCCAACTCGGACCAGACGATGGTCTTCGTCCGAAACGGTTCCGCGAACAGGAAAATCTACACGTCCGACTATTGGGGATATGTCTATATAGACAACGAGCAACTGGTCCGTCAGGGAGAGGAAAGCCTCGACTATTATGCCGACTTGGCAGCCAGTCTGGGGTACACCAAAGAAGAATACCACTGGCGGGCCATCTGGTATACCGGCGGCTCTCGCGACATCTTCAACATCAATGTGACGGTGCTTCCGGCCAACTCGCAGTTTGTGATCGGCGACCCGCGCTGCGAAGCGGTGGACAACCTGCGTACGGACTTCCACGAGGGGCCCGCCCTGTACGGATCTTCCCCGCGCAGCCTTACCTGGTATCACCCCACGGAACGGTCCGACCGTACCGCCAATATGATGGCGCCCAGTTACCGGATTTCTTCCAAGCACAGCGGCGTCGAATTCGACGGCATTACCTACGAACAGGCCAAGTGGCGTTGCGCCGCCTACCAGGAAGACGGTTTCCCCGCCGGCCGCTGGCGTCTTCCCACCAAGGCCGAGATCCATTTCATCGCTATGCTTTCGGCCAACAAGATGTTTACCTTCCTGTTCGGCAATACGACCTACTGGTCGGCCAACGGAGCCATCGCCGTCTCGAACGGAAATGTCACGGACAGTTCCGTCTCTTCGGCTTTGAGCCGCTGCGTATATGATTCTTGGTACTGGGGCGATGAGCAGCAGGAAAATCGAACGCAATTTGTATGGGGGGACCGGCCATGAGCAGGCGGATGGGAATACTTTTGACGGCGTTGTTGCTGCTGGCCGCCTGTCTGCTGCAGACGGGCTGCCTGCGGGAGCCCCTGGAGGCGGAAAGCGTTTCGGCGGACTTTCCAGAAGGCGCTCCCATAACCCTGACTTTCTCCGTAGCCAAGGACAATCTCAACGCTTCCCTGACCCGTTCTTTTGGGGAAGAATCTACGCTGCACAGCCTGCACTTGGCCGTATTCGGCAGTTCCGGCTACCTCAAGGAATATGTGCAAGCCACGGAACTCACCCTGTCCGACGAACCCTATGTGTATGTCGATTTGGATGGCGTCGAGCGCAGTGTGGAACAATACACCTTCACCGTCACGCTGACGATGTCCGACAGCCCGCGTATCATCCATTTCATCGGCAACGGACCGTCCACCCTGCCTTTCGGCTACGCCGATGCCGTGCTGTCCTCCCTGCTTTCCGAACGGGGCGACGGGGCTTATTGGCAGATGAAACGGCTGGACGGCATCCGCGCCTGCAGGAGCGTGACGGAATATGAGGATGACCACGGCGTATGGGTGTCCAGGGGAGATTATATCGACAAGGACGGCAACAAGATTACCAATGGGAAAGGGTATGTGCCCGACCCTGCGACGGCGGCCGCTTTTACGAACATCCCCCTGATTCGCAACTGGTCCAAAATCGTGGTGATGAGCGATACCCGGGAGGACCCTGAAACGCATCAGCCCAACAATCCTTTCTTCACGCCCTATAGTTATGCCGTGGTGAATGTGCCCTCTCGCGGAACGATTGTGCCGCATAGCGCCGCCACGGGCTTCATTACCGATTATCAGTTACTGGGCTTCGAGGAGTTGGAAGCATCCGGTTATGCCGCCAACCTGCCTTCCGGTACGGTTTTCGACGACACCGTCCCTTCAGTAGACGATTTCGTGAATTGCACAGGGGGTGTGTCCGCCGTCGGACCGGACGGCGCCGTCTATTTGTACGAACGGCCCGTTCCTACGGTAAACATTCCGCCTTCTTATGTGATTGTGTACGGTCATTACCGCAATCCGGACGATTTGGAACACGAAGGAGATTATTTCTACAAAGTGGATTTGATGGTGGACGCGGAGTATTATCCTGTTTACCGCAATTTCAAATACCAGGTCGTCATCCGTAAAATCCTCTCGCAGGGGCATCACACGCCGGCGGCAGCGGTGGCAGCGGCCGGAAGCGCCGATGTGTCCGCCGATATCAACGCCCGCCACCTGTCCGATATTTCGGACGGGTACGGCCGCCTGGCGATTCAGCCTTGGATGGCCCATACCTTCACCGCCCAGCAGACGGACAACCAACTCCTGCACGCCTTTTTGATGAGTGATATCTATAACGGAACCGTGGATATGAATCCGTCCTCCGTCACGGTGGAAAAACGGCCGATGCCTTCCGGTGAAGAAGACCTGATTACGGATTTGTCCATCGACGATCCGTCCACCGATGCCGGTTCCGTAGGCTGGAGAACCGTTCATTTCTCCACGAACGACTCCGGCCGTTCCGTCCGCAGCCAGACCATCCGTATCACGGGCTATCACGAATTCGGCCGCCTGTACCGCGATGTCGTCATCACGCTCCAGCCCATCCAGCCGATGAGACTGGCTTGCTCCCGGCCGCGTATTTCCGCGGTCAAGGGCTCGGAACAGACCATTTCCATCAGCATTCCCGACGGCTTGTCGGAATCGATGTTCCCCTTGTTGTTTGAAATCGAACCCGAAGGCAAGAGTTTGAGTCCGGACGGAAGCAAGGAAAACAACAACCTGCCGGTCGTCAGCGGTATCTCCATTTCCGAACACGAGGACTTTGCGGGAAAACCTTCCTATCATTTTGTCTATACCCTTTCGTGGGATATGTACCGCAGTCTGGAGACGGCACAAGATGACAGCGACTATAGTTGGCGCACCTTCCATTGCTATTTCAAGAGCAACCGGGACGAGAGCGGTACGACCGTGTGGGTCAACAATCCGTATTTTGCCAAAACGTCCGTGACTTTTTCCAATTACCTTTCTTCGATGACCTTCCGCAACCTGACCTTTACCACTCCCATCCAGCGGGCGGAGGACGAAACGATGACCGTCCGCTTCAATGTGGACCAGGATCCGGCGCTGTCCTATCCCGAAGACTTTCCGGTCATTACCCTCAAGCCGATGGGAATGATTCCCTTGTCCGAAGAACTGGTGCCGGGTGAAGTGGCGGGCACTTATTGCTTCAAGCCGACATCCTCGGCCGTAGAACTGCAATTTGTCACCATCACCGACGATGGCGACCTTTCCCTGGACGTGTCGGCGCCCGAGTATGACAGCAAAACCCTCCGTTCGCATTATTTCTCCCACGTGGGCTTTGTCACCGGCCATAAATTGTCCAACGGTTCGTCTATGTCCAATGTCGTGTGCGGGCGGGTGAATACGGATATCAACAAGACTGTTTTGTTCGGCTATTGCGACGACCCCGACGGACTGAATGCGACGATTACATTGGAGGGCCTGACTGGCCTCACGCCGACCAAACCGACCAGTTTCCCTTCCACGCCCATCGGTCCGAGGGACCAGTACGGTTTGAACACCTATCACGAATTGGAATTCAAGACGCCTTCGCCCAAGTCGTACAACCCCATCGAGTTTACCCTCTCGGCTCCCGGTTATGTGGTGGAGCCCGTGCGGGCCGGCCGTATGAACGGAAACATCTACACCCAGGTCATTTCGAACTCCAATGTATTCAAGCCGGGCAATACCTATGGATTTACGGTGGACAACCCGAGTTTCTCTTACCAGATGGACAAGTCCATCAAACATAACTTCACGGTCACGTTCGACCATATCGGGGACATCCGTTCCGCCTATCCGGTCGGTGTGATGATTCCCGCAGGAGAAACGGTGACCATCACCGTTTCCAGCGACCGTCCCGACTGCTATGTCTGCTATGTGGAGTTGACGATTCAGGCCCGTGTCACTTGGGACGGTAAGAAGCGCAATCTGGACATTGCCTCGGGTACGACGCCGGACGGCACCTTCGAGGCTTATCCCGGTGCCGACAACCAGTATCTCTGGGTGATTTCCGAACGCAAGAGCAGCGCAACCTTGACGATTCGCGCCCACGACGACCGACCTGTCATCATCAGCGGTATGACGCTCAAGACCTACCGGGGTACGTTCTACGATTAGACCGGTCGGGCCGCACTGTTTGTTTCTGTTTGTTTTTTTATTTATCTTTGCAAGGATAGGTGTGACAGTCGCGCCTGTCGTATAATTGTAATTGTGTATCAAGATGAGTCTTTTAGTTTTTCTTCTGACGGTCACGATGCTGCCCGGACCGCAGGAAATGTTGCGCGAGGACCCCAACCGTGCAGGGGTCAACACCCACATTTATGAGTTTATCGATGAGGTTTATACGCCGGCCCCCAAGGGGTACAAGCCCGTCTATCTGAGCCATTACGGTCGTCACGGCTCCCGCTGTGACGGTGGTTTCGCCGGCTACGATTATGTCCTTGAGGCGCTCAAACAGGCACAGGCGGAAGGCATCCTGACGGAGGACGGAGCGGCATTGTTGGAGGAAACCCGCAAGGTCATTGCGGAGTGGGATTGTTGTCCCGCCCACCTGACGGAACGGGGCGTGTATGAAGAGCAGGAGTTGGGCCGGCGCGTCTACAAGGCGAACAAAGACATTTTCAAGAAAGGGAACAAAAAGGTGCGTGTCGAACTCAGTACGGTGCCTCGTTCCATCATAAGTATGTCGGCCTTTACGACGACGATGGCTTCTTTGCAGCCGGATTTGAACTTTTCCTACGACTGCGGCGAGCGTTATTTCGGTTACATTGACAACGGATTTTCTTCTCCGCACAGAAAGGTCTCCAAGAAATTGATGGAGGAGATGCTTTCGCGCGAAAGTCCGGACTTTGATGCGCTTTTCAGCCGGCTTTTCACGGATGCGGAGCGCGGGAAGGTCCTGGCCGTGGACAAGGAGCGTTTCAATAAATATGTCTGGCAAATCGCCAAAACGGCCCAGGCTTCCGGATTGACCGAGAATGTGTTTCGTCATCTTCCCGAGGAAGTCACCTATTACTATTGGAATAAGACCGTTCACGAAATCTATTTCAATCACGGTAATTCCGTGGAGTGCGGAGCGGACCGGATGGCCCGTACGGAACCGCTGGTCCGGGATATTCTGACCAAGGCGGAAGAGGCTTTGACGCAAGGTACGGTCTGTGCCGACCTGAAATTCGGACACGATTTCCCCTTGATGGCGACGGCCGGCTATTTCGGCCTGGAAGAGGTAGGAGCCCGCTTGTCCTTCGATGAGATTGCTGAAAAATGGTACAACCCCCGCAATATTCCGTTGGCTTCCAATATGCAATTGGTGTTTTACCGGAACGCGAAAGGCCGGGTGTTGGTTAAGTTTGTGTACAATGGGGTCGAGCGCCATTTGTATGATTTGAAAGCCGTGGAGACCGTCTATTATGATTGGGAAGAAGTCAAGGCGCGTTTTATGCCGCGTGCGTTGCGTCTGGCGACGCTGGAATGGCAGGATGGAGGCAATGGACTGGAATATGCCGTTGTGCAGGAACCGGTTTTCGGGGCGATGCAGAGCATTTCCGTCCTTCGTTTCAAGGCTTCCGAGCATACGCTGGATGTGATTGATGCGCCGGCGGAACTGTCGGACAGCACCAGCGCTCTGGCGCAGAAGGCCGGTGCGCTCGCCGCCATCAACGGCAGTTATTTCAATGTGAAGGCGCTGACGCCGACGACTTATGTCAAGGACGCCGGCGTGCAGAAAGGCGTGACGGAGGACAGCGAATTGTTCCGGGTGGACGGAATGTTTGTAACCAACGGGAATGGCTTGCGTATTCGTCGTTGCGGTCAGGAGGCCTACTCGCAATATGCCGAGGGCTATGCGGAGGCTTTGGGCGCCGGCCCCATCCTGTTGTCGGACAGCCGTGAGATTATAGCGGCGTGGCCTAGGACCGGATTCTATGCCGACCGTCATCCGCGTACCGTGATTGGTTCGGACGATAAGGGTTATGTTTACCTGATGGTCATTGACGGACGCTTTAAAGAGGGCATCGGTACGACGATTTCCGAGACGGCCCAGATTGCCCGTATGGTCGGAATGACCGAGGCGCTCAATCTGGACGGCGGCGGTTCCAGCACCCTATGGCTGGAGGGCAAGGGTGTGTTGTCCCATCCTTATGATAATAAGAAGTACGATGGCTATGGCCAGCGTATCGTTCCCAATATTGTTGTAGTGCGCTAGAAAGTTTTACTCGTATGAAAAATTATTTTGATTTGTCCGGCCGCGTGGCGGTCGTTACCGGGGCTTCCACCGGTCTGGGCCTGCAGATGGCCCGTGCGTATGCCAACCAAGGAGCCAATCTGGTGTTGTTGGCCCGTCGAATGAATCTGTTGGAGGAAAATGCGAAAGCAATCGAGGCGGAGTTCGGCGTGCAGTGCTTGCCGTTCGCCTGCGATATCACCAGTACCGAGAATGTGCAGGCGGCCGTCGCGGCAACGATGGCGAAGTTCGGCCGGGTGGACATCCTGGTCAACAATGCGGGTACGGGTGCCGTGGATGATGCCGAGAAAATCACGGACGAGCAGTTCAAGCGTGAAATGGATATCGATTTGTTCGGTACCTTCGTTTGCTCCCGCGAGTTCGGCAAGGAGATGATCAAGGCGAAGTTCGGCCGTATCATCAACATTGCGTCTATGTATGGCTTGGTAGGCAACTTGATCGTGGGCAGTGCTCCGTATCACGCCGCCAAGGGAGGGGTGGTGAACCTCACCCGCGCTCTGGCTGCCGAGTGGGGCAAGCACGGCATCACGGTCAACAGCATCTGCCCGGGGTATTTCTACACCGATTTGACGACGGCTACCCTTGATTCCGATTTCTTCCAGGACATCGCCAAACGCAGCATTCCGCTGGGCCGTTACGGCAAGGAAGGCGAACTGGACACCTGCGCGCTCTTCCTGGCCTCTCCGCTCAGCAGTTACGTCAACGGCCAGAACATCGCCGTCGACGGCGGCTACACTTGTGTTTAGTAGAGGATAAGGCCGAGGGCGGTGCCGGAGAGGATGAGGAGGATGGGGCTGGTCTTGCGCCAGTAGGAGGCGGCGAAGGCGCCGGCGAGCAGAATCCAACTTTTGTAATCAGGGAAGTTTTCGGCGACGAGTTGAAAGGAGGGGGTGCCGCCCTCCCAAGTCGTGTTGACGATGAGGATGAGGGCT
>CADAFY010000010.1 GCA_902787255.1 uncultured Bacteroidia bacterium | reverse complement strand
GAAGCGGTGCCGGTGACCGTGGAAGTGGATATCACCCCCGGAATCGGCATCCATCTGGTCGGACTGGCCGACATCGCCGTCAAAGAGAGCCTGTTGCGGACGGTGACGGCCCTGCAGTCGCTGGGATTCCGCATTCCCGGCAAAAAAATCGTGATCAACCTGGCTCCGGCCGACCTCCACAAAAAGGGGAGTGGGTATGACTTGCCCATCGCGTTGGGAATCATCGCCGCCTCCGAACAGGCCCTGCTGCCGCGGTTGAACGAACTGTTGTTTGTGGGGGAATTGGGGTTGGACGGGCACATCCGGACCATCCAAGGGGCTCTTCCCATTGTAGAAATGGCGGCCAACCTGGGCGTAAAAGGGACGGTACTCCCCTACGCGGCGGCGTTGGAGGCATACGACTATGGGGAAGAAAACATCTATGCGGTGGATACGCTGACCGATGTATTGCGCATTGCGGGCGGGCAGGAAGAGGTATCCGACCTGCTGGTGCGCCACCGCCTGCAAACAAAGAAAGCGCACGAAGAAGAGCAGCCGGATGACAAAGCCAAGAGCGGACTTCCCTCGCCTTACCCCGATTTTGCGGACATTATCGGCCAGGATGCCGCCAAAAGAGGGATAGAAATCGCCGCCAGCGGTTGCCATAATGTGATTCTGGTCGGCCCCCCAGGCGCGGGGAAAAGTTCCTTAGCCAAGGCACTGGCCGGAATCTTGCCCGAAATGTCGCGGGAAGAGGCTTTGCAAACGAGTAAAATCTACTCCGTTTCGGGCATCTCCAGCGAGGGACTGATTCGCCGCCGTCCTTTCCGCCAGCCGCACTACACCTCCTCTCTCCCGGCTTTGCTGGGTGGCGGCAGCGATGCCGTACTGCCCGGAGAGGTATCGCTGGCGCACAACGGCGTGCTGTTTCTGGATGAGTTCTGCGAAGCGCCCAAACGGGTAACAGAGTCGCTGCGCGCCCCCATCGAGGATAGAAAAGTGGTGATTTCCCGCCTGCGCTCAAAGGTGGAATTTCCCGCTTCCTTTATGTTGGTGGCTGCCACGAATCCCTGCCCTTGCGGCTTCCGGTCCGATGATGGACCGCATCGATTTGCAATTATGGCTCCATCCGGTGGAACCTGCCCGGCTGATGAGCAAGGAGCGGGGCGAGCCGTCCGCAGCGGTAGCGCGAAGGGTGGCGCTGGCGCGGGAGATTCAGCGCCGGCGCTTTGCCGGCGAGGGGATTTTCACGAACTCGCAGATGAACCAAAAACAACTGGACAAGTACTGCCCGCTCGATGCGGCCTGCCGTGATTTCCTGGAGAAATTGATGCTCCGGATGGGACTTTCCGCCCGCGCTTGCTCGCGCATCATCAAACTCGCCCGCACCATCGCGGACCTGGAGTCCGTCCAAACCTACTTGGAGAAGGCCTCGTCAGGCCTAGAGGCAAACTCAGCCCCGGGCCAGGCCCCCGCAAACTCATCCAGCGCCATGCCGTTGCCCGTCATTGAGCCCTTGCCCATCTCGCTGATGCACCTCTCCGAAGCCGCCACGTACCGTTTCCTCGACCGCATCACCCCCGAACCGTTTTGAAATTGGGAGTTTAATCAAGCCGCATCAGAGCAGGCTGTCGATGAGGGGCTTGATGATGGCCTCCATCACATCGTAGCCGGCGGGGCCGGGATGGAGACGGTCGTAGAGGCAGTAGTCGGGATGAAGGGCCAGGCCGTCGTCCGCCACCAGGGAAGACCAATAATTGCACCAGGAGAAGCCCTTCGAATCCGCATATTCCTTGAGCATCCCGTTCAGGGTGATGATATGGGCCCCTTTGGTCTTGGGGTTGGACAGACGCGAGTAACTCTCATTGCACGGCGTGACCGTGCAAAGAATTACCTTGATGCCCGCTGCATCCGCCATTTCCGCCATCTCGGAGATATTCGCCACAATCTGCTCCTTGGTCACACCCTGTGCCAGGTCGTTGGTACCCGCCATAATGACGGTCACTACGGGATTGAGGTCCACGACATCCTTCTGGAAACGGGCGAGCATCTGGGTCGTATTCTGGCCGCTGACGCCCTTATCCAGATACCCGTTGGCAGTAAAGAAGCCCGGATGGAAACGGGTGGTGACATTGTCACCGCTGATGGTCATATAGGAAGGGCACGGGTCGATACTGATGAGAATCTTGCTCTTGTTGTCCGTGCGGGACGTGACGGCCCACTGCCAAGTGATGCTGTCGCCGACAAAAATGGCATTGATGCGGCGGGGTGTATCTAACAGTACAGGCAGGCTTCCGCTCAAATCCCAGGTCGTCGCAGGCCAACTCAAAGCGATGGCTTGCGAAGAAACCGTTCCTTCCGTTCCACTGTAACAATTGGTAATAGAGGCTCCCAAGGTATTGTTCCCACACAAAGGAAGCGACGCATCCCAGCCGATGCAGTAGGAAACATCCGCCATCGGCGCAGTTCCCTGCTGGTCGCATTTGCCGATGAACGCACCCCGGTCCGAACCGGAACCGCTCACGGAACCCGCCGCATAGCAGTAGGAGATATTTGTGACATAGATGATGCCTGCAAAGCCGGCCACCTGCGCGTAAGCACCGCCGCTCACGGCCGTCGTGGCATAACAGTTCCTGAGGTTGCAGTTCTGGACAAAACCGCTGAAACCGCCGCAGTGGGCACCCTTGGCCGTCACGCTGCCGCCGGACACATAACTGTTGGAGATATGGTCATACTGAACGCCGACAAAGCCGCCGCAGTTGGTGCTGCCGGTCACGGAAGTGCCTTCCACGTGGCATTGCGTTGCGACGACATTGTTGCCACCGAGGTAGGAATTGCCCTGCTGACCGACAAAACCGCCCACATAAGTACCTGCATTGGAGACGAAGGACGCATTCTTGACGGCACAGCCGTTGAAAGAGACACCCGTCACAGCCAGGCCGCAGAAGCCGCCACTCTGGGCCTTTCCGCTGGCATTCTCCGTCACCGTACCCGTCGTATAGAAACAATCGGTGAAGCCGGAATTCTCGGCCGTTCCCACAAAGCCGCCCACGTGCTTACTGCCGGACACATTACCGCTGGCAGTGCAGTTCGTATAGGTCGAGGCGCCGGAAGAATAGCCCGCAAAACCACCGGTATATTCCGAGGAATTGCTGACCACCGCCGCGCTGGAACAATTCGTATAGGAAGCTGCCACGAGCGTATACCCGACGAAGCCGCCTACGTGGGCGCCCATCGCGGTGACCGCAGAGCCCGGCAGCACCTGACAGTCTTTAAAGGTCGGGCAGGCATAACTGGCACGACCGATGAAGCCGCCCACATCCTTGAGCGCAGCCTTCGTAGACACGATGGTTGCCTTAACTGTACAGCCGGTGAATCCCACCCCCGTATTGGCGCAAGCGATAAAACCGCCTGTCGCCAATTCATCGCTCGCGGCGGTGTAGTCTTGATTGACCGTTACATCCGACACGTGGCAATTGACAAAGCGGACCGGCACTTCATATTTATCGTCCCCGGTGATGTCCGCATAAGCGGCAAAGCCGCCGACATGACCGCTGGCGCTCGTGACCGTAGTGTTCTGCACGGAGCAATTCTCTACGCTACCGGTGGTACGGACGTGTCCGGCAAAGCCGCCGGAGAAACTTCCGCCGGTGACCGTAGAGTTTTTGACAATAACATTTTTGCAAGAGGCGGGAAGACCCGTCGTGCCCAGGAAAGCGGCCACGACACCCTTCTTAGTCGTGCCGCCGATGACAGCTCCGTCAAAAGTGACATTGCGGACGGAACCATAAAGGACGCCGGCAAAACCGGCATAGGTGCCGTCGGTCGTAAGGCTGCTGATGGTGTAGCCGCCCCCGTCGAAGTCAATGGCCTTGTAAAAACTGTCGCTGTTATTGATGGGCGTTCATCTTGAACCAGTATTTGAACGAAGTCTTGTCGGAAGGGGCCTCGGAGTCCCGATAGAGTTTCATCATATTTTCAAGATGGCGCTCGTTTGCGATGAGGTACGGGTCGGTGGAAGTACCGGTACCGCCCGCAAAATCCCCATCCTCTGTCGTCTCCTCTGGCATCAACTCCGGACTTGGCTGCAGTTGCTCTTCGCCCTTGGGTTCTTCTTTCTTCGTACAGGAAGCAAGCATTAACATAGCCGCGAGGGCCATCAGCGTGAACGGGAAATACTCCCGGGATTTTAACTCTTTCATACTGTCATTATTAGTATTGCAAAGATATACTTTTTTCGGGAAAATGCTATAAAAGCAGTATCTTTGTACGATGAAATTCGATTGTCATTGCCACATCCTGCCCGGGATTGACGACGGGGCACAGACGCTGGAAGAAGCAGTTTTTCTGGCGGGCAAACTGGTGGAATTCGGCTATGAACGGGCGATTTGCACCTCACACAGTTCGTTTTCGTTCCGAAACACGCCCGACACCGTGCTGCCGGCCTGCGACCTTCTGCGCGAAGAACTCTCCCGCACGGGCATTCCCTTGGACCTGGTCCCTTCGATGGAATACCGGCTGATTCCACAGACCTGGCCCATCGTCCGGGAAAACGGCTGGCTGCTGCCCTGGGAAGACAATCATCTGCTGCTGGAACTGCCCATCCGCGACCCGCTCAAAATTGGCGACATTGTCCCGGCGGATGAGATGAAAAAACTATTGGACGAAGGCTATCAGCCCGTGCTCGCCCACCCCGAGCGCTACCTCTATATGAATGAGGATGATTACCTTCGCTTCAAAGAACTAGGCGTCTGCTTCCAGCGGAACCTCGGTTCCAAAGAAGGCTTCTACGGCGGCGCCGTGCAGGAACGGGCAAAAATGCTGGACGCCCGGGGGTTGTACGAATTTGTCGGAACGGACCTGCACAACAAGCGCTACGCCGACTTTTTCGAACAGTACGTGTTCTAAAATACTTTTTTGTCAAGCCGTAACAATCTCTACCCGGCTTCTCCCCTCTCCCTTCTTTTTGACACGGATCTTGACGGGAATCCGTTCATCCAGTTCCTCGCGGTGCGAGATGATGCCCACGCGACGCTTGCTCTCTCCGGCAATCTCCTGAAGCGTTTCCAGGGTCTGCATCACAGAATCAAGGTTCTTTTCGTCCAACGTGCCGAAACCCTCGTCAATGAAGAGAATATTTACATTCATGTCGGGACGGTTCAACGAGGAGAGGGCCAGCGACAAGGCCAGGGAAATCATAAAGCGCTCTCCGCCCGAAAGTACGGTAACACTGCGAATCTGGTCTTTGTTGTAACGGTCCAGCACCAAAATGGAGAGTTGTTCGTTGTCTTCGCTGCAAGTCAGCCGATAACGGTCCGTAATTCTCTCCAGATAGATATTTGCGTTCTTCAACAGCGGACGAAGGATGTAGGTCTGCACGAGCGTACGGAAACGTGAACCCCCGAAATAACCATTCAGCAAATTCCATTTGCTAAAATGCTCCTTCGCCTTGTCCAGTTCCGCCTTGATGACCGCAAGGCGGGCTACATTCGCGCTATTGTCTTCCAGCGTCTTCGCAATACTGCCGATGGCCCCGGCCAGTTCGTCATTCTGCTGACTCAACGCCTCCTTTTCTTCCAGAAGCGTTGCCTTTGCGGGCATCTCCGCCTCCTCGGCCACCCCCAATTTTTGCAAGGCTTCGCCAATGACCTGCTCGGCAGCATGGACAGCGTCGGTTTTGGACTTCAACTGTTCGTCCACCGACTTGACAAACGCCCTCGCAGGGACCACTTCCGACTTCTGCCCTTCCAACAGACTCAAGTGGGCTTCCGTTTTTCCGGATGCCGCATAATACTTGTCCAGCACCGCATTGCACGCGGCAATGGTTTCCCTCGCTGCTCTTTGCGCCGCATCCGTCGCAGAAACCATTTTGCTCAATCCGCTCCACGCTCCGACGATATCGACACTCATCGGATAGGGTTTCGGCGCAACGGGCGTGTCCCACTCGGCGTGGGTGGCCAGCACCGCATTTCGGGTTTCATCCAGGACCTTGACCAATTGGACATCCGTCACATATTTCCGCAGCGCATCGTCCAAGGGTTTTTTCTCTTTCTGGGCGACCTGAATGGCTTTCTGGAGTTCTTCAGCCTTGTGCTGAATCGCGGTCAAACGGGTTTCTTCCTTATCCAGTTCTTGGGAAATAACGGCAATTTGTTCGTCCATCGGTGCATCCGACTTAACGCCGAGCGAAACAGCTTCCTGTCCAAGAATGCGCTCTGTTTCCGCGTTGGCCGATTTTGTTTGAGCCCGCTCCTTACACTTACGCTCCCACGCGCCGGAACGCCTGTCAAAAGTCGTCTTGAGCGCCATCAGGGCCTTATGAGCCTCTTCCAATTGAGCCGCAGCCTGCGTTTTTTCTTCCTCCAACGGTCTGAGCATCCCGATAAACACATCCTCGTGAGGAAGCGCCCCGATGGCTTGCCCACACAGCGGACAGGTCTCGGCGTGTTGTTCCGAGAGCGACTTGCGCAGGTCTTTCAGCGCATCTTCCATACTGACATTCATCATCAAATATCTGGATGATGCTTCATCGTTGCATTTTTTCGCGGCCTCATACGCAGCCTGCCCGTCAGCGAGTTTCTTTTCGCTCTCTTTAAGGGCCTTCTCGTCTCCGGCTATCTCCTTTTCCAACTCCGCTACGGCGGTCAAAGACTTTTTCCATTGTTCCTGTCGGGCCAAAAAGGTATGCATCCTTCCCCGTTTCGCACCAAGGTCCTTCAGTGCCTTATTGACTTTGGGCAAGTCAAGCGCATCCCGCCGGGCTGTCAAGGCATCGATTTCCGCCTGCTTTTCGTCAACGGCCTTTTGGGGATTTCCCTGAGACCGGACCGCCGCCCGACGCGCTTCAAGGTCCGCAGAAAGTTGGGTAAAGGTTGTTTTCTGCATCCCCTCATTGCGCTGCTCCTGTTCGACCTTTCTTTCGGCCACTTTACGGTCGGAAAGACGCTGGCGCTCCGTCACCGTGGCCTCCCAGTCTGCAATCAGGGCTTTTTGAGACCGGTATTTTTCCCCGGACACCGTCACCTCCAACACCTTCTTGTCCCGCGCCGCCTCATCGGCCCGCTTGCGGGCGACCTCCACCTCACTGACCAGCGCGGTGATGGTCTCGTTCTTCTTGATACTCGCTTCAAGGGCGTTTTTGTCGGCCTCCAATTGCGTCTTCTCGCTCGTCAGTTTATCGAGTTCCTCCTGCGGAAGAGTATGCAGCCTTTCGGTGTCATATTCGACCTGCTTCTTGTCCATCTCGGACTTGGCTTGGTCGTACAGACGCTTGATGGCAGCACCATATTTGGAAAAATGCTCCGTATTGGTCAGTTGTTCGAGGATGGCTTCACGCTCTTTCTTATCTCCGGTGAGGAAGGCCGCAAACTGCCCCTGCGAGAGCATCGCCATACGACCAAACTGCTCGAAAGAAAGGCCGACCGCATTCTCGATGGTCTTCGCCACATTGTCCGTCGTCCAATCAGCCGCTCCCC
Organism: uncultured Bacteroidia bacterium; assembly: GCA_902787255.1. Taxonomy (GTDB): domain Bacteria; phylum Bacteroidota; class Bacteroidia; order Bacteroidales; family UBA932; genus Cryptobacteroides. The sequence continues at coordinate 15,198 of CADAFY010000010.1, read as the reverse complement.
GCTTCACTTTCCATTTGGGCTGGCGGTGCTTGAGCGGGCGTCTGCCCGTCGTCTTATCCTTGTTGCCGAGCATCATACCCAACTCCAGCCGGGCACGGTACTCCACCCCGTCATTGCCCACGAATACGATCTCGCTATAGCATTCATCCTTGTCGGAGATGCCAATCCGGGTGTATTGCTCAATGCTTCCCACGCGGATGCTCTCGCCTTCGGCGTCGGTGAACTCATTTTCCTTTTTATTGGCAACACCGGAAATGCGGGGTGTATTCTTATAGAGAGCCATAGCCAATCCGTCCAGCAAAATGGACTTCCCGGCGCCCGTATCGCCGCTGATGAGAAAGACGGAAGCGGGATCGCCCGTCACGCCGTCACAAAGGCCTTTTTCAAAATCAATATCCGCCTCTTCGATGGAAGCAATATTACGCAAATGCAATTCTTTCAGTTCCATAATCTTACTCCTTATTATTTTTAGCGGCTTTTCTTTCTGCTTTGGCCTTCTCGGCGGCCTTCTCTTCCTCGTCCATCCGATGAATTTCCTCTTCGACCCCCCGGAACATCTCCCGCACGAGTTCGAGGTCCAGCCCCGGATATTGTTCCCAAGTCTTCTCGATAAAGACCATCGGGTCGGTCATCTGCTGAATATCCGCGACCTCGAAAACAGGCTTTTCTCCGTCCTGCTCTCCATCCTCCTTCTTGCCTTCCCAGATATGCTTGGGGTTGAAGCGAATCTCATCTTGGTATTTTGCCAAAACATCATAGACGGCATTGTTGAAATTGGCGGGAATCGCAGCGGCATAGTTCAGGCGCAGCCGGATATAGCCCTTTCCGACTTCTTGGGCAAAATCTTCCACTGCCTTGAGCGCTTCATCTGGCGTAGTAAACGCCGCTCCGGATTGGGGCAGTACATAAAAATGGCGGAGTTCATCGATGCGCAGTTGACGGATGCGGACATCCCCGCCGTGCTTCTCCATTTCCACGACACTGACGGTATGGGGGTAAGCCTCATCGCAACTCACGTGGAGGGCACTTCCGCTATAACGCACCACGCCGGAGGGATAGGTCACATCCTCTTTCATACAGTCCTCCTGGTGCCCGATGGTCTGCGGCTTGTGGATATGACCCAAGGCGAGATAGTCGTATCCCCGGCCGAGCGAATCGACGCCCAGCGTCTTGATTTTCCCGATTTCAAAATCGTGTCCGGAAGGATCCATCCCCGTCACGGCCAGATGGCCGGTCATTACCACGGGCTTCCCTTCGGAATTTCTAGCCGCCACGCGGTCGAGAATACTTTGAATGACCTCCGGACTGTCGCTCGTCCGATAAGGAATGGTCACCACATAGCCGGCCTTCAATTCAACAATGAAATCGTCCTGCCACCCGTCGGGGCCGTCGAGCCTTTCCGGAGACGGAGCGACGCCCACAAGCCGGGCATTCGCCATTTCCCACACAGCCTGGTCCGCCTGAATGCGGGACGCCGAGTCGTGATTGCCCGCCGTGATAATCAATTTCATTTCCGGAAGGAGTTTATGCAGGCGCACAAACTCGTCCGTAAAGGTCTTTTTGGTGGAGGCTGACGGCTGCTGGATATCGAACACATCACCGCTGAGGATGAGTGCATCCGGCCGTTCTTCTTTGCACCATCTTTCCAATTGCGCAAAAAAATGCGCATGTTCATCTACCCTGTCGTAGTTCTGATAAAGAATCTGCCCCAGATGGAGATCCGCCGTATGAATGATTTTCATCGTTGCTGTGATGAACTAAAATGACTTTTGCAAAAGTAAGATTTTATCCGCGCATTTAAAATATATTATTGTGAGTGACTTGTTGGAAAAAGTTAAGAAAAACGAGAAAACGGTGTTGGAAAAAAGGAAGAAAAGTCGTACTTTTGCGTTGGAAAAAAGATTAGAAAAACGGAACAACAATGATTACACGCAAGTTAGACGCCTTTTTGGATGAGTTTTACGGGACACAGAACAAGGCCTTGCTCCTCACCGGAGCAAGACAGGTCGGAAAGACAGAGGCTTTCCGGAGGCTTGCGGAAAGGGCATACGAGCACTTCATCGAAATCAATTTCATCAAAACCCCCAAGGCGGCCGGCATCTTTGACGGTGCGCAAAGTGCAGACGACATTCTGCTGAGGCTTTCCTCCTTCACCAATGTCCCGATGGTCCCGGGAAAGACATTCATCCTGTTCGACGAGATTCAGGAATGCAAAGAGTGCGTGACTCAAATTAAGTTCCTGGTTGACGACGGTCGTTTCGCCTATGGACTCACCGGCTCGCTATTGGGCGTGGAACTAAATGATGTACGTTCGGAGCCCGTCGGTTATATGGACGTAGTGGATGTTTTTCCTTTGGATTTTGAAGAATTCGCACGGGCCATCGGGGTGGCATCAAGGATTATCGATGCGCTCCGGGATTCTTATGAAAATAAAACGCCCGTCGATCCGGTGGTTCACAGTCAGATGATGTCCGTTTTTCATCTGTATCTGATTGTCGGCGGAATGCCTGCGGCTGTATGGCAGTATATCCAGACCAAAAACATGCAGAATGTCGCGGCCGAGCAACGTGCCATCATCCGGACATACAAGCGAGATATCGCCCGCTACGACCGGGATGACAAGTTATATCTGGACGAAGTGTTCGACCTCATCCCCTCCGAACTCAATGCTAAGAACAAACGTTTTATCTTGAAAAAACTGAACGAGAACGCCAAGTTCAATATGTTCGAGAATAGTTTCCTCTGGCTCAAAAAGGCCGGTGTCGCTGTCCCTGTTTTCAATGTAGAAGAACCGCGCGTCCCTTTGCTCTTGAACAAACAGAGAAACCTTCTGAAATTGTTCCAGAACGATGTGGGCCTGCTTGCATACCAATATGCAGACGGCATCCAACTCCGCATTCTCAGCGGGGAGGTCAATATCAATCACGGTGCGGTATATGAGAATGTGGTGGCACAGGAATTACTGACACACGGGTTTGAGCACCTTTACTACTTCAATAACAAAAAGCAAGGAGAGGTTGATTTTGTACTGGAAAAAGGCGATGGAACCATCCTGCCCGTCGAAGTCAAGTCCGGCAAGAATTACGCATTCCATCTGGCATTAAACAACATTTTGAGCAACGCGGAGTACAACATCCCTGAAGCTATCGTCCTTTGCAACGAAAATGTACATATTGAAGGGAAAGTCGTTTACTTACCCGTCTATATGACTATGTTCCTGCAGCGCAAACGCGAAAGCAACGCCGGGGAATATATCCCTGACATCAGCGCCCTGATGGCATAAATCCGGAAGAACCCACCCTCGACGAACTCATCGCCTACTGCAAAGAAGAAGTCATCACCCCGGGAAAAGACTCCAGAAGGATTGGGTTTTAAGGGAGATGAATAAAAAAACCGCCGCTGGGTACAGCGCCGGAAGCATATAGTGAGGTTTGTCCGGGGGACCGGGCGTAGCCGGTCACATATCGCGAAAAGGTGTATAGCCACCCTTGTGAAAAATCGCGAAAAGGTGTATATTTGCACCATCCAAAATATTGGAAAAGGTGATTATGAGACGAAAAATTTACGACAGGCTGCTTCAGTGGAAGCAAGAGAAAAACGGCACTACAGCCCTTCTGATTGAAGGTGCACGCCGAATTGGGAAGAGTTGGATTGCCGAGGAATTCGCACGCAATGAATACGAATCCTATATTCTGATAGATTTCAGCAAAGCGCCTCTGCGGGTAAAAGATTGGTTCGATGAGTATTTGGAAGATATTGACACATTGCTCGAGAACATTCAGTTGCATTACAAGAAGCGCCTGACACCGCGTCGTTCCCTCATTATCTTTGACGAGGTTCAAAAATGCCCCCGTGCTCGCGAGGCCATCAAGTCTTTGGTACAAGACCATCGTTTCGACTATCTGGAAACCGGCTCCCTTATCTCCATCAAGAAAAATGTCGAGAACATCGTCATCCCTTCCGAGGAGGATGGTATCGATATGTACCCGATGGATTTTGAAGAGTTCCTATGGGCTATGGGTAACGAGGTGCTGATGCCCTACATCCAGCGGCAATTTGAGAATAGCAAGCCGATGGGTGAGTTTCATCGCGAAGCAATGCATTATTTCCGTCAGTATCTCATCGTGGGCGGCATGCCCCAGGTGGTTGCGGAATATGCCACATCCCGGGACTTCAAGAAAGTGGATGCGATTAAGCGCCAGATACTGCGCTTATATAAAAATGACATCAAGAAATATGCAGGAGGGCTTACGGCCCGCGTATCGGCCATTTACGATTCCATCCCGGGCCAACTTCAAAAAAAAGAGAAGAAATTTGTCCTGGCCGCGCTAAAAGACGAGGCTCGGATGCGTGAATACGACAGTGCATTCTTTTGGCTGGAAGATGCCAAACTTGCCAACATTTGCTACAATACTACAGCCCCCAACATCGGCCTGCAACTCAACGAAGACCGCACTGCCCTCAAGTGCTATTTCTGCGACACAGGCCTTCTCATCTCCCTGGCATTCAACGCCCGTGGTATTGTCTCCAACGAGATTTATCAGAAACTGATGTTCGATAAATTGGAGATTAACGAAGGTATGCTGGTCGAGAATATCGTAGCCCAGATGCTCAAGGCTGCCGGCAACGAACTCTTTTTCTATTTGAATGCGGACAAGGAGGATGCCGACAACCGGATGCAAATAGACTTCCTCATCCCCAAAAAGGTCGTCACTTCCCGCCACAATATATCCCCAATCGAGGTCAAGAGCGGCACAAATTACACTCTCACATCTATCAACAAGTGCATAAAAAAGTTCGGACCATACTTATCCACCCCTTACATCCTGCACACTAAAGATTTAGAAATCAAAAATGGGATAGTATATCTACCCCTCTATATGACAGCCCTTCTATAAAACAAAAAACCGCCGCTGGGTACAGCGCCGGAAGCATATAGTGAGGTTTGTCCGGGGGACCGGGCGTAGCCGGTCAAGACATATTTTACTCATTTGTAACGGGAGTGCAGGAAAAGAAGGAATTATATTATATATTATATTATTATCCAACCCATCGCAGGATAGCAAAACCCATCGGAATCATCCTGAGGGATCCAGATGCAACAGGCGATAAGTGCTTTGCAATTATTGACCGAAAGAGGAGATCTGGCGGTGATGCGAAGAGGGATGGCGATTATCTCACAGGGCTCCCGTATTCCAGCAAAGTATCTGACGGCAGATCCACTCTGTCTGTCCAATATACACACGTTCTGGACGGATCCAACTGTACATTATTGAACAACCCGTGTTCTGACTCCAAGACCTTGAAATCCGCCAGAGTGCGAATGTCATCCTTAACATCATACAAGATCTTGACCCCGCTGTCAAATTCGACCAGCAGGATATAATTCTCAAGTGCTTGGATATGTTTGATTCGAGGAATCATATTGGCTACTTCAAAGGTTCGAGTTTAGTAATAATCTGGGACTCCCACATTTTCAGCAACTCTGTATAGTTGGTTTCAAGCCACTCTTTCACCAACGCTTGTGCTTTAACGGGCAAGTCTCCATCTGTCATTTCAAATGTATGAATGTCAAAGATTCCGACATACTCGTTGTATATGGCGTGAATATGAGCCGGCTCGTGTTCTTTAGGTTTAAAGAACATCTTAATGATAATACCGTAAAATCTGCAAATCTCTGGCATTGTCTTGGTCTTTTTAAATCTCCGTAATGCGCTTCGGTCTCCCGCGTTTGCATAAGGCTGTCAGAGGTCATAGCACATATACAGGGCAAAACTACAAAGAATATTCTAAACTGGCAAGAGGGGAGGATAAAAATCAATAATAAAAACCCGTTTACATTTGTTACCCACGTTTCCCAATCCCTATTGGGATACTGGCTAAAATTGTAGGAAATTTGTCTTCTAACCCTCAAGAATGGGAACCTCATACCCCCAGTAATCCTCTTTGACCGGAAGTTCCTCCATTCCGGTAGTCCGGTAGGTGAGACGGCTGTAATTGAAATGTATCAAGTCGCTATTGATGTTGCTCTGACTCATCAGTTCGGCAGCGATTGCCTCTAGCGGCTTCCCGTCGCGCAGGAGGTCTCCGAATAGACCGGCGAATGTCCAGCACATCTCTTCAATCTCCTCCGGGGCAGCTTTGATGTCATTGTCAATAGCCTCACACCATTCGGAGATAAACATTCCGCTGAAGAAGCCCTTTAGACTATGCTTGTACGCATAAGTCGAGGCATAGCACCAAATACCGACCAGGTTAGGGCGGTCGCGGAGATGTTCAGCATCTTCATCCCCGATGAAACCGCCTAGGAGACCATGCGGAGTACCGTGCCCCAGAAGTAGGATGTATTCATCTTTTGATGCATTCCGAATGGCATCGAGAACCTGTGCCCGCTGGCTGATGCTGTCAAAGAACAAAACCCCATCGATATCCTCATATATCAGGTGGAGGAATCTTGTACTAGGATCTTTGGGATGGATGACTATCATAGACTTCGAGATATCCGGGTATGAACATTTTGCTGACAAATGATAAGAATGATTCAAAGGCTTCATCGTTATCATCCATCTTGCTATCCGAATTTGCATCGTGCTTCAAAATTTCACTTTTCATAGCCTAAATTTTATCGGAATTATCCCTTTGTCTGTTGTGAATTGGTTATAAAGAAAGTCGTGGAAATTCATACACGGCTTTTCTATATCAGTTTTGATGCTTTCTGCAACTCATCTACTAATCCGTTCCACCGCCCTGCGAACCGATTGTCTATTTCTAACGGATATTTCCTTTTGGATGAGTTTTGGTAATATACCACGGTTCCTGTCTCCATATAAATGATAATGCTACCATTCATTTGCTGATTATTGAACACAATGTCACCCTTAAGGATGGCTTTTTCATGTGTCAATTCGTATAGTTTTGTAAGGGAGAATAAAACTATTCCTGTGTTTTGTCTTAGATTCTTGCAGTAGAACATATAGCGAATGTTCTTATAAGGGCTTATCATTGAATCGGCTGCTCTTGGCTCCAAATCTATTCCGTGAGTAATGATGTCATCATTCGTCTCTTGTTTATTTTGACTCACTTGATGAATATACTTACCATTCTGATTATCTACCTTAGCTCGATTTGTCGCCCGATGCACACGAGCATACGTTGAAGCGTCAATCTCATTTAATACTGAGATGACTGATTCGTATATCATTTCGCTCAACTGAGATTGCGTGAGCCTTATTGTTTCCTTCTTTGCCATATTCAAATTAAAGTTTTATCAAATAAAAGACCGCCTTCGTCTAGTACGAAAGGTTTGCTCGCTTCGGGGTGTTTCTCACTATATTTTTCATATCCCAGATTTCAAGCAGCGCGTGATGCATTTGTTTGCCGATGAATCGCTCATCCAAAAGAGGGAAAATAGAACGAAGAATGTTTTTATCTTCAAGAATCTCGTGCCTTCCGTTGACAATCCATCTCGAAAGAGACTTGGAGGCTTTTAATGCGTTATTCTTCTTTTCAACTGGAAGTACCAACGCAATATATTTTCCAAGATTGTCTTCCAAGTATTGAACTTCTATATGTCCGTCATGGTCATCAATGTAACCAATGACATCTTCGCCCTCTATCTCTCCCTTGAAGTTGATATCTTCCAGTTGTTTTATCCATTCTATTGCACGCCTTTGATTGGCATAGAATAAATTCATCGCTTCGTCAAACGCTTGTTCTTCTTCGGATAATTTTTCGATTTGTTTTCTTTTTTCTTCTCTTGTTTCTCTTGTCATATTTTCCAAAATTTTAATTTTTCAGCCTATGTGGTTTAATTCCTTCATAGAGCCAAGCCTTGCGAACAAAGGGCGCCATACCTCCTCGCGTCATAATAAACTCTATTTCTTCTTTGAGTGTTCTCGTAAAGCGTTGCCGATAAGAGTTGTAATTCTCTATCACCTTCTCATTGAAATTCACGACATCATCGAACTTTATGCTATACTGGAAATTCCTACCAATCGCAGTGAAGTTTCCGTCATCGTCTGCAAATCCAAATTCGTCTATGAATTCGTCGGATGTTTCTGAGAGGCAATAAACGTCATTCGATTCGTGTGTGCGCACATAGAAGGAGTTTATCATCTTTCCGTCTTTCATTTCGGAATACACGAACAATGCCCGTTTGAACAGACCGCAATAGTGCATCAGCGTGAAGAGGGGTATATTGAATATCGCGACGCTGTCTTTCCACTGATTCTCAAAGAAACCACGAGCCGGGACAACGACATAGTTGGAGCGCTTTAAAGAATCAATCAGGGTTTTCTTAGCCGGTTCGAGAGACGGGTTATCCGCCAGACAAATCGCGATACTCTTTATGCTTCCACCATAATCGACGGTAAGGTCTTTTAAATTTATTTTTGCAGGATTACACATAGTCATAATCAATCGCTATATGGATCATGATAGCGTTCGGCTATCTGCATCAACTCCCTATAAAAGTTGTTATCGCATCCATAGATTCCGTGAGCCCGGGCATAGTCGTCCACAATGCTTCCAAGCGGCGGATCCGGATTTAAGCCCCTTTTCTCAGTCGCAGTATTGATGGCATCCTTGACAATATTGCTATCCTTTACTCCTGAAATCGCATAGCCAAGCGCAGTAAATGCAGCATCTCGTAGTATTCCCATAATGCAAATTGTTAATCAATATCCATATCCCATTCTGGGGTTAATTTCGGCGACATCGTCCCCAATAGACGACCATTCATATCATAAGCGTCTATGCGATTGTATCTCCCGCCGATACGATAATAATCGTAGGACTGCATAATAAGTAATTCTTCCTCTTCGCTGATACCAATAAGTCCCGCGTTGGTAGGAAGCATAATCAGAGAATCTGCATCCTCCTTCCAGATCCGGCTATACACATTCCGCAGGTCTGGTTTGCCTTCCAAAAGTAGGAAAAGTGGGTCTTCTTTCAAGAGGTAAACTCCTTCAACCGGAATCCAGTCACAAGCGGCGCTGTCAAGCAGACAACGACATTGATGGTCCGCTTTGCGCATAGACCATACAGCGTGCCCGTTTGCGGCGACATAGACTAACAGAGTTTTCCCTTCCGCCATCTGTACCGCCCCTGCCGGAAGTCCGGACGGAATCATCCGGCAAGAGCTGAACAGAATCGGGAACAAGCATAGAATTATAGTAAAAACCTTCTTCATCATTACCAGCGTCTTCTAAGATAGATTTTGTTCATATGGGCATTGGCGAGATAGTCATATTTACAGACACTAATCTTTGAGTCCGCCCGTCCCGTAAAATATCAGGGGATTGTGGGATGTCATATAGACAACAAATCGACGAAGACGCTCGTCATCAGCGGTACGGAGCGCATCCGGAAATCGTCCGTATTCAGGGAGTATGCCTTCTCGCATCCCCGCATACCCTTTCAGAAAGTATTGCGGCTCGCCATAACCATCCAGCAACACATCCCAGAGATCTTCATCGCTTTCACAAAAGTACAAGCGGCTCAGAAGATTCAGTTCCTCCCAAAGCTGTAGGTCTGAAAAGACAGTAGAAAACATGTTTGATACTCCGACCACATCTAAGAATCTGTCCCGGCGGTCCTTCGGCATAAATTGAGACGCCCCGTACATCAACTCGAATAGCATATCTTCGTCAAGGCTCCAATAACGATGTTCCAGCAAATAGTCATCGAACGTGTAGCCCGGTTTCGAAAGCAACTCAACAAGACGAATGAACCACTCTTCCGTGACCTGAGAGATATTGGGCATATCCTTGCGCACCCACTCCAAAACGGATGTGCCCGAAATTCCAAGCGGCGTATAAGTCCCCTCCAGCGGAACCAGCCGTTCATCATCCCACTTCATAATAAAACTTTAACTGAAAATACACCAAATAATAAAACCGATGCAGGCGATAATGAAGAGTACGCCAAGCACTTCACCCGAAACAAGCGCAACACCACCGCCGAAAAGTCCGCCAAATACCCAGCCGAAAAACCAGATACACAACTTGATGAGAAGCCATAGCAATGGTATGATGAGTATCAGCAGGAAAATGCCGATAAGTATTTTGAAAAGGTCCCACATGGCATTTGTAATTTAACGAGCGGAAAACAATGACTGAAAATTGGTCTCTGTAATATGTATAAATGCGTTTTCGTCGATTTCTTGATGCAAATCGCTGATTAAGGCATTATAGTAGCTATTTCGGCGATGACCACCCAGGCATTTCGGCGATAACCACCCACTTGAGTTAACGTTTCAAGCCTGGTTGGCAAATATAGTATTATTTTCTCATACTGTCGCCGGAAAGTTCGATTCTATGTGCAGTTTTTGCGAGCCGGTCGAGCACGGCGTCGGCCACGGTTGTGTTCTTGGCGAGCACATCGTACCAATTTTTAACAGGAAGTTGACTGGTAATGATCGTTGACCTTCGGGCGTGCCGGTCCTCGATGAGCTCCATGAAGTCCAGCAGCTGCTGGCCATCCAGGACTTTCATTCCAAAGTCTTCAATGATAAGCAGGTCCACCTCGGCCATTCGGTCGAAGAACTTTGCGGCCTTGGCCTCGATGCGTGACATCTGCATAGCTTCCAGGAGTTTGTTCATGTTGAAGTAGCGCACCCTGAGGCCGGAGAGGCAGGCCTGATAGCCAAGGGCGGTGGAGATGTAACTTTTCCCGACCCCGGCCGGTCCGGTGATGAGAACCGAGGCTCCCTGCCTGATGTACTCGCAGGAAGCGAGTTGCATGATGCGCCCTTGGTCGCGTCCCTTAGCAGGGTCGAAGAGGACCTGTTCGATGCTCGCGTCGTAACGGAATCGGGCGTTTTTGATGAGTCTGGCAGTCTTGTTTGCGGAGCGTTGGTCGTGCTCCGCCTGGATCAGCATCAAGAGTCCGTCCTGCAGGGCGATTTCCTGATGCTTCCGTGTCTCCTGCAGGTTTTGCCAGCATTCGGCCATGCCGGAGAGGTGTAGACCTTTGAGGTCTTGGAAGATTTGATTTTCCATGTGTTTTGATATTAGTGGGTTATTGGAAGTATTCCCTTCCGCGGATATTGTCGTGGTCTGCCGGGAAAAGCGTAGGCTCTTCGTCTTCCGCCGGGAGCCCGGCGCATTTGCTTTCAACCAGGTTCTTGATGAAGCCGTAGTTGCAGCGGTTTCGCTCCAGGGCGGCCCTGCAGGCCCGTTCAAAGAGCTGCGGATCTGTCGTCTTTTGAAGGTTGAAAAGGCCGTCGCAGGACTTGTAGTAAGTCTCTGGCGGAACGGAGGTGTTCTGGGCGAAGACTCCCCGGATGACATCGGCAAACTGCGTCGAGATGCGCTCCGCGCGCCAGATGTACTTGTCAGGGGATAGCTGCACATAGTCGTTGTAGTATGACGGAAGATGAGCATTGTTGCGGACATATTCTCCGACTTTGTAGGAACGGATATGCGTTGCGACCCTCTCCCCATTCTGCGAATATATATTAACTATTGTACGCGTGTAGATAAGCTTGACCTTCTGCCCGATGAACCGATAAGGGACCGAGTAGTAGACTTTGTCGCGGCCCATGTAGATGAAGCTGTTGGCACCGACAAGAAGTTCGCAGCGGTACTTGATTTCGAAGCGTTCCGCCCGCAGGGGCTTCAAGGCCGGTTTGTCTATGGAGATGAAGCGTTCTTCGCGAGTGAACGGCAGGCGTTGCATCCGCCGCTGGTTGTGAAGCATCATCTGTTCGGCGATGGCACAGTTGAGTTCGTCGATGGAGAAGAACTGGCGGTTGCGCAGCGGCGCGTACACGTCGTGATAAGTGAGTTTTACATGGTTCTCGACCAGCGCCTTGTCTTTGGGCTTGCCCGACCTGGCCGGTATGGTGACGCAGCCGAAGTGCTCGGCAAAGTCTTCCATTGAGCGGTTAACCTCAGGCTCATAGCGGTCGGCTTTCACGACGGCGGACTTGAGGTTGTCGGTAACAATGATCTTCGGGACGCCGCCTATGTGACGCAGGCAGCACTCAATGGCGTATAGGAAGTCATCCACTTTCTGTGACCGGACAGCCATCGCAAAGCCGTAGTCCGATGCCGGAAGAGACGCCACGAAGACCTGGCACTTGACTTCCTCGCCGGTTTCGATGTCAATGTAGGACATCGTGTCGCCGGCAAAGTCCACGAACAGATACTGCCCGCCCTCACGGTCCGGAGACAGCACGAAAGACGGCTTCTGGGCTTCCGTATATTGATTGACATGGTAACAGAACTGCGTGTACCCATACCCGTCAGGATTGGCCATCCGGTACTCCCGCCAGAGCAGATACAAAGTCATATGTTTCCGTTCCAGCTCGGAGGTGATGTACGGGAGGCGTTCCTTCAGATCCTGGAACCGGCTGTCGCTGTACGCCGGATTCCCGCCCGTCAGCACCCGCTCGATCTCCGGTTCTTCCATCGCCAGAAGCGCCGGGATGGGGATGCCGCACGACTCCGCCATATTGATGTATTTGTTGACTGTACCCTTGTACAAGTCCAGTTTACGGCCTATCGACCGATTGGATTCTCCGTCAAGATGGAGACGCAACGCTTGCTTGATCTTGTTCATTTCTTTGCATTTACCTGCCATGGCTCGCTCAATTTATGGTTGAGCTGCAAAGTTAACAAACAAGTGGGTGGCTATGCTCCGAAAAGCATTGACCCTCAGCGGGCAACCTTACAAAAGTGGGTGCAAATGCTCCGAAAAGGAGGGGCGCCGGGCGCCTTTTGTCCCTTTTTGCACTCGACTGGGTGGCAATGCTCCGAAAAAAGAGAAGGCCGCCGGCCTCGCGCGCGCAATTTTTATAAGGTTTTGACCGTTTTTGGGTGGTTATGCTCCGAAAAAATCACTGGATTTTGGGCCGTGAGACTGGGTGGTCATGCTCCGAATTTTGTACCCTTGACCAGCGTGTCTGAAAAATCAGACAATTAAACAAAACTCATTTCATCCCAAACGCATCAGTTTGTAGCAAGTTTGGACAAAACGAGATTTTTGATATCCGCAATCTGCATTCATTCTTTCATCAAACTTTCAGATATAGATGTTCCGCCAAACTTGCATTTTTTTAGCAACTTTGGCGGAACATTTCAACTAAAATACTATCTTTGCAGAAACATCAATTTTCTATGGATAAAATCGTTGGAAGAGATTCTGAGTTGGCCAAACTTGCCAAATACAACCAAAGCGGGAAGGCTGAATTCATCGCCTTATATGGTCGTCGGCGAGTGGGAAAAACATCCCTCATTCGTTACTTCTTCAAAGACAAGTTTGATTTCTTTGCGAGCGGTGTTCTGGAAGGTGACAAAGAAGATCAAAAAACAGCTTTCCTTAACGCCTTGTCCAAATATGGCTATATGGGCCCCGCGCCTAAGAATTGGAAAGAAGCCTTCCAAGCCCTCGGAACTATCATTGATAAGAACAAACGCAAGAAGCGTTGCGTTATTTTCATTGATGAAATTTCTTGTTTCGATTGGGAATATTCCAACTTTGTCAAGGAGTTGGGAATCTTTTGGAACGATATAGCAGCCTGGTATGACAACACATTCCTGATTATCTGCGGTTCCGCCACCTCTTGGATGATTCGCAATGTCATTGACAATCGCGGAGGGCTTCACCGCCGCGCCACACACGAGATGCACTTGAGACCCTTCAGTCTGTATCAGTCAGAGATGTACTTCAATGCCAAAAAATATAAATGGGATCGTTTGACTATCCTGCAATTGTACGCAGCCCTTGGAGGCGTACCATACTATTTCTCCTTGTTGGATTCCGCCAAGAGCGCCGCCGAGAATATCGACATGCTCTTCTTCTCCACAGATGCTGAATTTAAGAACGAGTACCGCAGGTTGTACAAATCGCTTTTCCGCAATCCGGAGAAGTATATGGAAATTATCAAGCTGCTCGCCGGCAGCAGGCAGGGAATGACCCGGAAGGAGATTTCGACGGCTCTCAAGATAAGTTCCGGAGAGGAATTGACCAATATGCTGAAGGACCTTGTCTATTGCGACCTCATCAGTTACTACAGCATTTGCGGCAAAAAAAACTCCGGGCTTTATCGTCTGGTTGATTTCTTCACCATCTTCTACCTCACATTTTGCAACTCTACCGTAACAGACCGCGCTTACTGGCGTCATACGCTGAATACTCCGTCGCAGAATACTTGGTACGGCCTCGCTTTTGAACGAATCTGTATGTTCCATATCTGGGAAATCATCCAGTCCCTCCACTTGGACACAATGCTTACCAAATACTATTCCTGGCGCAATAAGCCAGGCCGTCCGGCCGGGCAGATAGATATGATTATCGAAAGAGCAGATGGCATCACTGACATCTGTGAAATGAAATATTCCCGTTACGAATACACGCAGGATGCTGAAGAAAGCGAAAAACTCGGCAAGCGCATTCTTGCATTTCAGAACGAATACCCGGAGCACGAATCAACTCGCACCATACTTATAACAACCAAAGGATTGACCCCCAATGTACATAGCGAAGATTTTGATAAAACTCTCACATTAAAGGACTTATTTATTGAAAGTTCTGAGGAGAACTAAGCCAAACTTGCATTTTTTCAGCAACTTTGGCGGAAAAAAACAGGGTGAACCATCTTCTGGTCCACCCTGTTCGTAGTTCGCCCAGCACGAACGTATTCTAACGGGTGCAAGCCCCCAAACCGCCCTGATAGTGGGAAGGTTACAGTCAAAGGCAAGGGTGTCCACCGTGAGATGGAATCTGAAGGAAGCCGGCGGCAAACGGTTGGCCCGATGAACAAGAACTTGGTACAAGGCTGGAAGGCAGGGGCAATGCTGCTACAGAAGCAAAAGCCCGATAACTATCCGAACTGCCGACAGTAAACCAAGCGGGTATAAACCGGAAAGAGTGCGTCCATAACTGGGGAGGTCTCGCAGGCGAGGCTTCAAAAAAAGAAGCCGAGCAGTAACAACGAACTGCGAGAAGTCAGCCGAGGTCATAGTACCTGCTTAATATCGACACGGCAGGGAAGGACCGAACCTTATTGTGAAACAAGTTTGAAGAAAGGAACTCTATGGAAGAAAGAGAGCAGAAAACAATGGCAGGAGCCATCGACCACCCGAAAAAAGATAGGCTGGAAGCCGAAGGGCTTTCGGGGGTGCAGACTTTTATGGAGATAACAGAAGACAGACTTGTGGAGGTGCAGATAGATGAGCAGCACCTTCTTGAACT
>CADAFY010000009.1 GCA_902787255.1 uncultured Bacteroidia bacterium | reverse complement strand
GCTGCCGCTGATGCCCAGGCTGGGCCGCTATGTGAATGACGGTCGGTTCTGCATAGACAACAACCTCATTGAGAATGCCATCAGGCCGCTGGCGCTAGGAAGAAAGAACTTCCTGTTCTGCGGGAATCACGATGCCGCCGTAAGGGCTGCCATTGTCTACTCCCTGGTGGATACCTGCAAGGCCGTTGGCAAAGAGCCTCGCGAGTGGATGGAAGACGTTCTGGTCAGGATCCCCGGCAACGAGAACAATCGTGCCATCCTTCGCGATCTTTTGCCCGACAGATGGACAAAACAGTCCAACTAGAACCAACTTGATCCAACTTGAACCAAGTTGCCCCAACTTGAAAATCAGAAAATCAAGTCGTCTTTAATCGGAGGCTTACGGAGAACTAAGCCAAACTTGCATTTTTTCAGCAACTTTGGCGGAAAAAACAGGGTGAACCATCTTCTGGTCCACCCTGTTCGTATCATATCGGCAGAGGTCTGCCTGATGTCTGTAGAAAACCTACTCGGTTTTGGCTTCTTCGGCGGGAGCGGCGGCCTCGGCGGCGGGAGCCTCTTCCTTCACTTCAGCGGCTTCGGCCTTGGGGGCGTCGGCGGCTTTCTTGGAGGAACGGCGGGTGCTCTTCTTCGCAGCCTTCTTCGTCGTGGAGGCGAGAGCGGCTTCGTTGAAGTCAACCAACTCGATGAGTGCCATCTCGGCACCGTCTCCCTGACGGAAACCGGTCTTGAGCACGCGGGTATAGCCACCCGGACGGTCCGCAATCTTCGGTGCAATCACGCGGAAGAGTTCGGAAACGGCCTCTTTGTTTTTCAGATAACTGAACACGGTACGGCGGGACGGAGTGGTGTCCTCTTTGCTCTTGGTCATCAGCGGCTCGACATAAGATTTGAGGGCTTTGGCCTTGGCAACGGTCGTGTTGATTCGTTTGAGCAGAATCAAGGACGTAGCCATAGACGCCATCAAGGCTTTGCGGTGACCACTCTTGCGGCCAAGATGATTGATAGATCTATTGTGTCTCATACTTAGTTATTCTTATTCTTGGGTTCAATGTTGTACTTGGTAACATCCATACCGAAGCTCAGTTTCATCTTGTCGAGCATTGCATCGATCTCAGCAACGGACTTCTTGCCGAAGTTGCGGAGTTTCTGCAGTTCCGTACGGGAGTAGGAAACGAGGTCGGCGAAAGTGTCGATATCGGCAGCCTTGAGGCAGTTGTAAGCACGGACGGAGAGTCCGACTTCGGAGAGCTTGGTCAGCAGGAGTTTGCGGACGTGACGGTCTTCGTCGCTCAGTTCACCGTTCCTGGGGGTACCGACGGGCTTCTCGGAAGTGATGCTGCCTTCGTTGGTCAGGAGGGAGAAATGGCGGATGAGGATGTCGGCCGCTTCCTGGAGAGCCTGCTTGGGAGAGATGGAACCGTCCGTCTCGATATCCAAGGTCAGTTTCTCGTAGTCGGTCTTCTGCTCGACACGCCAGTCTTCGCGGATCCAGTTGACATTGCGGATCGGCGTGTAGATGGCGTCCACGGCAATCGTTCCAATCGGAGCGTTGGGGTCACGGCTGTCTTCGGAAGCGACGAAGCCGCGGCCTTTGGTGATGACCAGGTTGATTTCGAGCTTGACAGAGGGCTCAAGGGAGCAGATATGCAAATCGGGGTTCAATACCGTAAAAGAAGACAATCCGTTGGAGATGTCCCCGGCGGTAAACTCGTGGCGACCGCTGATAACGATGGAAACCTCTTCAGAATCGACGGACTCCACTCTTCTCTTGAAGCGAACTTGCTTGAGGTTGAGAATGATGTCCTGCATTCCTTCAATTACACCGGGAATGGTTGCAAACTCCTGTTGCACACCAGCCACGCGGACGGAACTGATAGCAAAGCCTTCCAGGGAAGACAACAACACCCGGCGGATGGCATTGCCGATGGTGGTCGCGTAACCGGGCTCGAGGGGTCTGAACTCAAAACGGGCGGAAGTTTCCGTTCCTTCGAGCATGATGACCTCATCCGGTTTTTGAAATGCTAAGATTGCCATAATATTGTCTTTTAGGGTATTACTTATTACTTGGAGTAGAGCTCGACGATGAGCTGTTCGTTGATGTTCTCGGGAATCTCTTCGCGGACGGGAACCGTCAGGAACTTGGCGCTGAGCGACTTGGCGTCAAACTCAATCCAAGAATACTTCTTGGCGCCGGCAACGGCGGCCGTGATGACTTCCAGGCTCTTGGAACGCTCGCGGACAGCCACGACATCTCCGGCTTTGACCGTAGCGGAAGGCACATTGCACACTTTGCCGTTGAGGGTGATGTGGCAGTGGGAGACCAACTGACGGGCAGCGGCACGCGTGGGAGCGACGCCCATACGATACACGACATTGTCCAAGCGGCTTTCGAGGAGGATGAGCAGGTTCACACCCTTCAGACCTTTCATACGGGAGGCCTTCTCGTAGGTGTTGCGGAATTGTCTTTCGAGCACACCGTAGGTGTATTTCGCTTTCTGCTTCTCTTTCAGCTGAACGCCGTATTCAGAGACTTTCTTTCTCTTGTGGGCCAGACCGTGCTGACCGGAAGGATAATTCCTTTTCTCAAGGCCCTTGTCGGGACCATAGATGGGTTCGCCGAACTTACGGGCGATTTTGGTAGAGGGACCAGTATATCTTGCCATAGCAATAATCTTCTTAAAAGTTAAACTTTACGACGGCCTTTGGGGCGGCAACCGTTGTGCGGCATAGGGGTAACGTCGATGATTTCGGTCACTTCGATACCCATACCGGCGATGGCGCGAATCGCGGATTCACGACCGGAACCGGGGCCCTTGACATAGGCTTTGATCTTGCGGAGGCCGAGGTCGTAAGCCGTTTTCGCAGCGTCCTGGGCGGACACCTGGGCGGCGTAGGGCGTGTTCTTCTTGGAACCGCGGAAACCGCTCTTACCGGCGGAAGACCAGCTGATAACTTGGCCGATACTGTTGGTAATCGTCACGATGACATTGTTGAAGGTCGATGAAATATGAGCCTCGCCATAAGCGTCAACCTTGACAACTCTCTTTTTTGCTGTTGTAGTTTTCTTTGCCATAATTCACCTGTTTTACTTAGTTGCCTTCTTCTTGTTGGCGACGGTTTTCTTCTTTCCTTTGCGGGTACGAGCATTGTTCTTGGTGCTCTGGCCGCGGACGGGCAGACCGAGACGGTGACGGATGCCGCGATAGCAACCGATATCCATCAGTCGTTTGATGTTCATTTGGATGGTAGAACGGAGTTCGCCTTCAATCTTGTACTCTGCGCCAATCTCGCTACGGATGGCAGCAATCTGATCGTCGTTCCAATCTCCGCATTTGATGTTGTAATCGATGCCGCAAACGTCCAGGATGTGCCTTGCGCTGCTACGGCCGATACCGAAGATATAGGTGAGACCTATCTCTCCTCTCTTGTTGTTGGGTAAATCAACACCGGCTATACGTGCCATAATAATTCACTATTTGACTTTAATGGTTTATACACTTGGATTTTATCCCTGGCGCATTTTGAACTTGGGGTTCTTTTTGCAGATAACGTACAAGCGGCCTTTGCGCTTGACAATCTTGCAGTCTTCACTGCGCTTTTTGATGGATGCTTTGACTTTCATTTTTCAATCGTTTTATTTGTATCTGAAAAATATTCTGCCTTTGGTCAGATCGTACGGGGACATTTCCACCTTGACCCGGTCTCCGGTAAGAATCTTGATATAATTTTGTCTCATCTTGCCGGAAATGTGGGCGATGATGACGTGACCGTTTTCGAGTTCTACCTTGAACATAGCGTTGGGCAGGGTCTCGATAATCACACCTTCCTGTTCGATGGATGCTTGTTTGGGCATAAATATCTCCTTAAAATCTATTGGTTTTCTATAAAATCAAAGGTAGACAGCTGCTGAGCCCGGCCTTTTCTCACAACAACCGTAAGTTCGAAATGCGCCGCTTTCTTGTGGTCGCAGGTGTGCACCGCCCAACCGTTTCGGGCCAGATACACATCCTTTTTACCAGCCGTGATCATGGGCTCGATACAAATGGTCATTCCATCGATGAGACGAGGACCGTGACCCCTGCGTCCATAATTGGGCACTCCGGGGTTCTCGTGCATCTTCTTGCCGATGCCGTGACCTTCGAGCTCGCGCACCACGCCGAAACCGAAGCTTTCGGCATACGTTTGCACCGCGTGTGAGATATCTCCCACTCTGGCACCTGCAACCGCCTGTTTGATGCCCTCATACAAGGACTGCTTGGTTACCTCGAGCAACTTCTTTGTCTGCGCGTCGACTTCTCCGACCGCAAACGTATAAGCGGAGTCACCATTGTAGCCTTTGTAAAAAGTGCCGCAGTCAACCGACACGATGTCCCCTTCTTCAAGGGGCTTGTCCGAGGGAAACCCGTGGACGACCACATCGTTGACCGACATACAGAGGGCTGCAGGAAAACCGTCGTAACCGAGGAAACTCGGGATAGCTCCGTTGTCACGGATAAAAGTCTCGGCCACCCTATTCAACTCATTCGTTGTCACACCAGGGGCGATCCGCTTACCGACTTCCGCCAATGCTTTGGAAACGAGAATTCCGTTTTCCCTCATCAGCGCTATCTCTTCCTCTGTCTTCGGTAATACCATCTATCAAAGAACTTTATACATTTTTACATTCCCGAGCGGCCCGTCAGACGACCTGTTTTCATCAGACCGTCGTAGTGACGCATCAGGAGATGACTTTCAATCTGTTGGAGCGTATCAAGCACCACGCCCACAAGGATCAGCAGCGAAGTACCGCCGTAGAAACTTGCAAACTGGTTGTTGACGCCGAGTAACATCGCAAAAGCGGGGAGGATGGCGATGAGGGCCAGGAAAATGGACCCCGGGAGGGTCACCCGCGACATAATGGCGTCGAGGTATTCCACGGTCTTCTTGCCGGGCTTCACGCCGGGGATGAACCCGCCGTTCTTCTTCAGTTCTTCCGCCATCTGCGTCGGATTGATGGTGACGGCCGTGTAGAAGTAGGTGAAGATGACGACGAGCAGGCCGAACGTGAGGTTGTACCAGAATCCGGTGTAGTCGCTGAACGTGGCGGCAAGGCCTCTCGTAGCGTCAAACTGCGAGAAAATCAGCGGGAACAGCATCAAGGCCTGGGCGAAGATGATGGGCATCACGCCGGCAGCATTGATTTTCAAAGGAATGAACTGGTAAACACCGCCGTACTGCTTGTTGCCGACAATGCGTTTGGCATACTGCACGGGCACCTTGCGGACACCCTGTACCAGCGCGATGGCTGCGATGAACACGAAGAACAGGAGCACGAGCTCGATGATGAGGAGCAGGGCGCCGCCCATCGTGTTGGAAAGCTTGGAACCGGCCTCCGCCACGAGTGCGAAGGGGAGACGGGCGATAATACCCACCATAATGATGAGGGAGATACCGTTGCCGATACCACGGTCGGTAATCCGCTCACCCAGCCACATCACGAACATCGTACCGCCGATCAGAATGATGGTGGAAACGAGGTTGAACATGAAGTTGCTCCAGCCGAGGGAATTCACCGCGAGAAAAGCGCTGGCGGGAATCTGCTGGTGGAGGTTGGCCATATAGGCGGGGCCCTGGATGCACAAGATCAGAATGGTCAGGTATCTTGTCATCTGGTTCATCTTCCTTCTGCCGCTTTCGCCCTCCATCTGGAGTTTCCGGAAATAGGGGACGAACACGCCGAGAAGTTGGATGACGATGGATGCCGAGATGTAGGGCATCACACCGAGGGCGAAGATAGAAGCATTACCGAACGCACCGCCGGAAAACATATTCAAAAGGCCGACAAGACCTTCGGAAGAGGTTTCCTGCAGACGAGCGAGCTGCGTGGGATCAATCCCGGGGAGCACGACAAAGCTGCCGAGACGATACACGAGCAGCAAAAGGAAGGTGTACCCTATCCTTTTGCGGAGCTCTTCTATCTTGAAGATGTTCTGAATGGTCTGAATCAGTTTCTTCATAATTACTTAGCAATGGTTGCAGTTCCACCCAGCGCCTCGATCTTGGCTTTTGCGGACTCGGAGAAAGCATTCGCCACGACATCGACCTTGACGGTGAGTTCGCCTTTGCCCAGGATCTTGATGAGGGCGTTCTTTCCGGCGAAACCGGCGGCCTTGATGTCTTCAACCGAAATGGCGGTCATCCCTTTGTCTTTGGCGAGGGACTCCAGCACGGAGAGGTTGATGGGCTTGTACTCGACGCGAGTAGGATTGGTGAAACCGAATTTGGGAAGGATTCGCTGGATAGGCATCTGGCCACCCTCGAAACCTCTCTTGCGGGAATAACCGGAACGGGATTTGGCACCGTTCATACCGCGGGTGGATTGTCCGCCCCGGGTGGAGCCTTCGCCGCGACCCACTCTCTTCCTCGAAGAGGTGGAGCCTTTAGCAGGGGTTAAATTATTGAGTTTCATCTTGTTTGTCCTCCTTATTTAACTTCTTCTACGCTGACAAGGTGAAGCACTTTTTCCACCATGCCGTTGATTGCGGGATTGACTTCCTTCACAACACTGTGATGAAGTTTGTGGAGACCGAGCGCGTCGAGATTGGCTCTCTGGCGTTTGTCCGCGCTGTTGCGGCTCCGGGTCAAAGTGATTTTAATCTGTGCCATAAATCTCTCTCCTTAACCGTTAAAAACATTGTTCATCGACACGCCGCGAAGACCGGCGACGGTGTAAGCGTCACGCAGTTCGTTGAGGGCGCCGATGGTCGCTTTGACCAGGTTGTGAGGGTTGGAAGAACCTTTGGATTTGGCCAGCACGTTGTGGATGCCGACGGACTCGAACACGGCACGCATAGCACCACCGGCCTTGACTCCGGTACCGGGGGCGGCGGGTTTCATGAACACGCGGGCGCCACCGAATTTGAATTCCTGCTCGTGGGGAATGGTTCCGTTGAGCACGGGAATCTTGATGAGGTTCTTCTTGGCATCCTCGATGCCCTTGGAAATAGCGGTCGTAACCTCATTGGCTTTTCCGAGGCCATAGCCGACAACGCCGTTTTCGTCACCCACCACCACGATGGCGGCAAAGCTGAAGTGACGACCACCCTTGGTGACCTTGGTCACACGCTGGATGGCTACCAGTCTGTCCTTGAGGTCAAGGTCAGAGGTTTTTACTCTTTTAACATTAGTATTTGCCATAGCCTTTTAGAATTTCAAGCCAGCTTCACGAGCGGCTTCAGCCAAACTTTTAACTCTTCCGTGATAGAGATAACCTCCGCGGTCGAAAGACACGGTCTCGATACCGGCGGCCAACGCGCGCTCGGCAATCTTCTTGCCGACGATGGCGGCGGCTTCCTGTCCCGCTTTGCCTTTGCAGACGGCGGCGAGTTCCTTATCGTTGGAAGCGGCGGCGGCCAGGGTCACGCCCTTGAGGTCGTCCACCAATTGCACATAAATCTGTTTGTTGCTTCTGAAAACAACCATACGAGGCCTTTCAGCTGTGCCGTTGACAACTTTGCGGATACGGAAGTGAATCCTTTTCCTTCTTTCAATCTTATTCAATGCCATAACTTAGTCCTCCTATTATTTAGCGCCAGCAGACTTACCGGCCTTGCGACGCAGCTGCTCGCCGACAAACTTGATACCCTTGCCCTTGTAAGGTTCAGGCTCACGCATCGAACGGACTTTGGCGGCCACCTGGCCCACCAGCTGTTTGTCGCAGCTCTTGAGAATCAGAACGGGGTTCTGACCTTTCTTGACTTCCGCAGTCTGAGCGGTAACTTCTTTGGGGAGTTTGAACTGAATCTCGTGGGAATAACCCAGGGTGAGAACCAGAATCTGTCCCTTGACTTCTACACGATAACCTACACCGACGAATTCCTGACGAATCTCGAAGCCCTCGGATACGCCGACCACCATATTGTGGATGAGCGCACGGTACAGACCGTGGAGGGAACGATGACGGGGAAGATCGGTCGGACGGGTCAACTTAACGACATTGTCCTCAACGGTGACGGTGATGTCCGGGTCGATGACCTGGCTCAGTTCGCCGAGAGGTCCTTTAACCTTCACCACATTGCCATTGACCTCGCAGGTCACTTTGGCAGGAAGGTTTACAGGCAATTTACCAATTCTTGACATTTTCTTTCCTTATTAAATTAATAGACAAAACAAAGAACTTCACCGCCGACATTGAGCTCTTTGGCTTCTTTGTCCGTGATCACGCCTTTGGAGGTGGAAAGGATAGCGATGCCGAGTCCGTTGAGAACGCGGGGCATGTTCTCCACATCCGTATAGCGGCGCAGACCGGGGGAAGACACGCGATCAATCTTCTTGATAGCGGGAGCCTTGGTCAGGGGATGATACTTAAGGGCGATTTTGATGGTATCGGAAGGCGTCCCCTCGACTACTTTGTAGCTGAGGATATAGCCTTTTTCGCAAAGAATCTTGGTGATGGCCACCTTCATCTTGGAAGAAGGGACCTCGACAATCTTCTTTCCTGCAAGGTACGCATTGCGTACTCTGGTCAGGTAATCTGCAATAGGATCAGTCATTTTCTTGCTTTTTTTGTGTTTCTCTTACCAACTGGCTTTCTTTACGCCGGGGATGAGACCGTTGGAGGCCATCTCACGGAACTGGATACGGCTGATGCCGAAGGCTCTCATATAGCCTTTGGGACGTCCGGTGAGGGAGCAACGGTTGTGCATGCGGCAGGGAGCGGAGTTCTTGGGGAGCTTGTCGAGAGCGGCCCAGTCACCGGCTTCTTTGAGCGCTTTGCGCTTTGCGGCATATTTTGCAACCAGTTTCGCGCGTTTCACTTCGCGGGCTTTCATGGATTCTTTTGCCATTGTACTTATTCTTTAGTTATTTTTCTTCTTAAAGGGCAAACCGAACTCGCGCAGAAGGGCATAAGCCTCCTGGTCGGTTTTGGCAGTCGTCACGAAGGTGATTTCCAGACCGAGAATCTTGGTAATCTTGTCGATGTCAATCTCAGGGAACACAATCTGCTCCTTGATGCCGAGGGTATAGTTACCCTTGCCGTCCATCTTGGAGGCGATGCCGTTGAAGTCACGGATGCGGGGGAGGCTGACGCGAATCAGACGCTCCAGGAATTCGTACATCTTGGTCGCACGCAAGGTCACCTTCACGCCGATGGGCATTCCTTTACGGAGTTTGAAGTTGGAGATATCCTTGCGGGAAGAGGTGATGACCGCTTTCTGGCCGGTGATGGCGGTGAGCTCGCTCTGGGCCACCTCAACCAGTTTCTTGTCGCCGGTCGCATCGCCCACGCCCTGGTTGATGGTAATCTTCACCAGCTTGGGGCACTGCATGACGGTCGTGTAACCGAACTCTTTGACGAGCTTCGGAACGATCTCATCTTTGTAGACCTTCTGAAGGGTAGGAACGTATCCTGCGGGGACAGCAGCTTGCTGTGCCTGCGCTTTTTCTTTCTTTGCCATTACTTGATCTCCTCTCCGGATTTTTTGGCCACCCTGACTTTCTTGTCACCTTCGATCTTCATCGCGACGCGGGTGGGCTTGCCACTCTTCGGGTCGATGAGCTGGAGGTTGGAAATATGGATGGAGGCCTCTTGTTTGATAATACCGCCCTGGGGGTGTTTTGCATTGGGTTTCGTGCTTTTGCTCACGATGTTGACACCCTCGACGATGGCACGGTCCTTGGCGGGAATCACTTCCAGCACTTTGCCGGTCTTGCCTTTATCGTTGCCGGCGTTGACATACACGGTGTCGCCTTTTTTGATATGCAATTTCTTCATAGCTTTTCTGTATTAAAGGACTTCCTGTGCCAGTGACATAATTTTGGTGTAGGTCTTCTGGAGATCCTGGGAAAGGCATTTGACCTTCGGGTTATCGCGCAGGTCTCTCGCGACGGGGCCGAAGATACGGGTGCCGCGGAGCTCTCCGGAGTTGCTCAGAAGAACGCAAGCGTTGTCGTCGAAACGGATGTAGGAACCATCCGGACGGCGGATTTCCTTCTTGGTGCGCACCACCACCGCTTTGCTGACGGAGCCTTTCTTGGCATCGCCGCCGGGGATAGCGCTCTTGACAGCCACGACGATCACATCGCCGATTGTGGCATAACGATGACGGGTACCACCCAGCACACGGATGCAAAGCACTTCCTTCGCGCCGCTGTTGTCCGCCACCTGTAAACGTGTTTCCTGTTGTATCATTGCTATTTGGCTTTTTCAACGATTTCTACTAATCTCCAGTTCTTGGTCTTGCTCAAAGGACGGGTCTCCATAATGCGGACGGTGTCACCGACCTGGCATTCGTTTTTCTCATCCTGGGCGTAGAACTTGGTGGTCTTTTTGACAAACTTCCCGTAGATGGGGTGTTTCTCTTTGATTTCAACGGCAACGACGATGGTCTTTTCCATTTTGTTGCTGACCACGATACCTATTCTTTCTTTACGAAGATTTCTTTCCATGGGAGTCGATGTTAGTTCTGTTTCTCTTTTTGGGCCAGGACCGTCATCATACGGGCGATATCCCTTCTGGTCTTGGCGATCTTGGATGTGTTCTCCAAAGGAGTGACAGTGTGGTTGAGCTTCATGGTGTCGAGGTTGGCTTTCTCGACTTCGATGCGGTCGCGAAGATCGGCGACAGACATTTCTCTTGCTTCAGCAGCTTTCATTTTCTGTTCTCCTTAATTACTATTCAACATAATCCCTGCGGACGACAAACTTCGTCGTGATGGGGAGTTTCTGGGCGCCCAGGCGAAGGGCTTCTTTCGCGACCTCCAGGGAGACGCCTTCGATCTCGATAAGAATGCGGCCCGGAGTAACGGGAGCGACGAATCCTTCGGGATTACCTTTACCTTTACCCATACGCACCTCGGCAGGTTTCTTGGTGTAAGGCTTGTCAGGGAAAATCCTGATCCAGACTTTACCCTCACGTTTCATGTGACGTGAGACAGCCTGACGGGCAGCTTCAATCTGACGACCGGTCAGCCAGCAATTTTCGAGCGTCTTGATTCCAAAAGAACCGAACGCAAGCTGGTTGCCTCTCTGCGCAAGACCTTTCATACGGCCTTTCTGCTGCCTTCTGAATTTGGTTTTCTTTGGTTGTAACATTGTCTTATTACTTTAGTCAAAATCCTAATAAAACATTGATTTTCAGCAACTTGCCTACAATCACCCCACTTTTTGGGACTGCAAAGTTAGTAAAAATTCTTCAAATACAAACACTCTTGCAAAAAATTATTAAACTTTTGCGACCAAGTTTATTGCTATTTAAATTTCCTATAATCAGAAGATTCCGATATGTGGTCGAAAAAACTTTGTTACATTTTGGACAAAAACTTTTTCACATTTTGTATTTTTTCGTTCCGCTGCCCGGATTTTGTTTCTTCCCGAGATTTGGGTAACTTTGTACGATGAATGAAATGATGACGGGAGGAAATGTGTTATGAAAAGAATTCATTATACTTTAATAATTATTATAGGGCTGCTGGCACTTCCTTCCGGGGTGCTGCGCGCCGGCGTCATCCGCGGACATATCGACAAACAGGACACCACCGTTTCGCCGGCTGCCTATGCGATGGCTTATGTGGCGGAATGCCGGACGGGCGTGACGGCGGACGAGCACGGGGATTTCCTGCTGCGCCTGCCCGCCCAATATGACGGGAAAAAGGTGCTGGTCGAGTACTCGCTCATCGGTTATACTTCCCTTGAAAAGGAATGGGAGGTCGTGCCGGAGGGGACTCCCGCCCCCGTGGACAGCGTCCTGCTGGATTTCAGTCCCATTATGCTGGCGGCCTCTTATGTAACGGCGGACGGCAAAGACCCGGCGGAGTACATTCTGGAACAAGTTTGGAAAACGGCGGACAAGAACCGCAAGAAAGTGAAGAACTACAGCGCGCACGTGGAGTACACCCTTGCGACGCACGAACTTCCGATGGTGGCGCACATTCTCCCGGGCTTTACCGTGATGATGGCGCAGATTGCCGCCGGCTTTATGGGCATCGGTCCGGTCATGAACTATAGCATCAAGCACGACGACCTCTTTGCTACCGTCTCGCTGGACCGTCAGGTCAAAAACGGGGCGCGCAAGGACAGCAACCACCAGATACTGGAAATGACACCCGGCCTGCCCAAGAACGTGCAGAACAATGTCAAATCGATGTTCGGCAAAATCGATTTGTACGGCCTGCTGTACGGCGGGCAGAATGCCTGGGGGCGCAAGTTCACCCGGCGCAGCGATTTCGTGCTGACGGGCAGTTACAATTATGGCAACTACATCGTGGATGTGCTGTATTGGAAAGACCCCAACAGCGATGCGACGGCCACCATCCACGTATTGGAAGACAACTGGAGCATCCTCAAGATTCAGGTGGGCCGTCAGGAAGAGGCGGTGCAATGCGAGGCCCGCGACATCGGCGGCGGCATCTTTCTGCCTGTGAGTTTCGTGATGAAGCCCGCCCTGACCCGCATCAAGGTGGCGGACATACCGATGTTCATCGAACGGGCGAATGCCGAAATCAAGGACAAGAACACCCGCAAACGGGCCATCAAACTTTTACAGGAGTACCAGGCGCGGGGCGAAGATTTCAACCCCTATATCGCCGCGCGTTTCAATGTTCGCTACGGCGAGTAAGCCGCTATTTTTTAATATTTTCCACCGTACAGTCGGCGCGTCCGTCCGGGAACAGGATGCTGAGACGGTCACCTTTTGACAAGTTCCGCGTCCCTTTGAGCACCTTGCCGCCGCCGTCCAGCGCCAGCACGTAGCCGCGTTTGAGAATGTTGCGCGGGTCGGCCGCAAGAATGCGGTTTTCCAGCAGGTCGATGCGGGATTCCATCCGGGAAATTTTGGCGTTGAAGGCCATCACCAGCCGGGACACATAAGAAGAAATGTGCTCGTCTTCCTGCTCGTAGATGTCCAGCAGCCAGTCGGCCAGCGCCGTCGGTGTCTTGACATAGTCGTAGGCGACCCGGTCGCAGATGTGGTAGTCCTGGTCGTGTCCCACGGCCGTGAGTACGGGGATGGGGCAGTCGGCAATCGCCACGGCAAGGTCATAGTCGTCGAAGCAAAGCAGGTCGAGATTGGAACCGCCGCCCCGCAGAATCATAACCAAGTCGAAAGGAGACTCATCGGCATCGCCGTTTCCCACCGCTTCTTGGAGGGCCGCCGCCATCGAGGCGGGAGCCTGCGTTCCCTGCATCTGGGCGGGGAATAAAACGGTCTGGAATACGAAACCGTATTCGTTTTCGTGCAGGTGGCGCATAAAATCGCGGTAGCCGGCCGCATCTTCAGCGGAAATCACGGCAATGCGATAGGGGAGGGCCGCCAGGGGCAGGGCTTTCTGCTTCTCGAAACGTCCTTCTTTCTGGAGCCGGGCGATGGTTTTCTGCCGGGCTTCTTCCTGGGCGCCGAGCATTACGGAGGCATCAATATCGTTGACAATCAGCGAGAGCCCGTAGAGTTCGTTGTAGTTTACCCTCACCTGGAAAAGCAGGGTCATTCCCTCTTGCAGGGGGGAACTGACGACCGATTCGAAATAGTTGCTGATGACGGTATATTTTCCGGCCCAGATAATGGCCCGTACCTTGGCGACCAGGGTGCCGTCTTTTTCCGACTGGGAGAGTTCCAGGTAGCAGTGGCTGCCCCGCCGCGCTTTGATGGAGCTGATTTCGGCCCGTACCCAGAGCATTTCGGGGAAAGATTCTTCCAGATCCTCCCGCAGCAGGGTCTGCAAGTCGAACAGTTCGATGAAGGCTTGTTCGGACATTGCTCAGTCCAGTTTCAATACGGCCATAAAGGCGCTCTGGGGCACTTCGACCGTGCCGATCTGCCGCATCCGTTTCTTGCCTTGTTTCTGTTTCTCGAGCAGTTTGCGTTTGCGGGTGATGTCGCCGCCGTAGCACTTGGCCGTCACGTCCTTGCGTACCTGACGGACCGTCTCGCGGGCGATGATTTTGGCGCCGATGGCGGCCTGGATGGCGATGTCGAACTGCTGGCGCGGGATGAGTTCCTTGAGTTTTTCACAGATTTTCCTCCCGAAATCATAGGCGTGGTCGGCGTGAATCAGGGAGGAAAGGGCGTCGGCCGGCTCACCGTTGAGCAGGATGTCCAATTTCACCAGTTTGGATTCCTTGTAGCCGCAGACGTGGTAATCGAAGGAGGCGTAGCCTTTGGAAATGCTTTTGAGCCGGTCGTAGAAATCGAATACAATCTCGGACAGGGGCATTTCGTAGGTCAGTTCCAGCCGGTCGGCGGTCAGGTAGTGCTGTCCCTTGAGCGTGCCGCGTTTGTCCAGGCAAAGTTTCATAATGGGGCCGTAGAAATCGGCCTTGCTGATGACCTGCGCTTGAATGTAAGGTTCTTCGATATGGTCGATCAGGGTAGGGGCGGGCATTCCGGAAGGGTTGTGCACATCCAGCACCTCGCCCTGCGTAGTATATACTTTATAGGAAACGTTGGGGACGGTGGTGATGACATCCATTCCGAACTCGCGGAAGAGCCGTTCCTGGACGATTTCCAGGTGCAGCAGTCCCAGGAAACCGCAGCGGAAACCGAAGCCGAGGGCAAGCGAAGATTCCGGCTCGAAGACCAGGGAGGCGTCGTTGAGCTGGAATTTCTCCAGTGAAGCGCGCAACTCCTCGTACTGGTCCGTTTCCACGGGATACATACCGGCGAAGAGCATAGGTTTGACCTCTTCGAAGCCCGCGATGGCCTTCTCGCAAGGGGTTTCCGTCAGGGTGATGGTGTCACCTACCTTGACTTCCGCCGCCGTTTTGATGCCGCTGATGATATAGCCCACACTGCCGCAGGGAATTTCGTCACGGGGGCAGAGTTTCATCTTGAGTACGCCCACTTCATCGGCGACGTATTCCTTGCCGGTGTTGAAGAATTTGACCTTGTCTCCCGTGTGGATGGCGCCCTGTTCCACCTTGAAATAGGCGATGATGCCGCGGAAGGGGTTGAAAATGGAGTCGAAAATCAGGGCCTGCAGCGGGGCGTCTGCATCGCCTTTCGGCGCAGGGATTTTTTCCACGATCGCGTCCAGGATTTCGGGGACTCCCTCTCCGGTCTTGGCCGAGCAGCGCAGCACATCCTCGCTTTTGCAGCCCAGCAAGTCCACAATCTGGTCCGTCACCACTTCGGGCATCGCGGATTCCACATCGATTTTGTTGAGGACGGGGATGATTTCGAGGTCGTGTTCGATGGCCAGGTAGAGGTTGGAGATGGTCTGGGCCTGAATGCCTTGGGTGGCGTCGACGACCAGCAACGCTCCTTCGCAAGAGGCGATGGCGCGGGACACTTCATAGGAAAAGTCCACGTGGCCCGGGGTGTCGATCAGGTTGAGGATGAAAGGCTCTTCCTTCCCCTGGGACCCGGATGCCGTCGAGGAGCCGGAGCGGGGCCGGTATTCCATCTGGATGGCGTGGCTCTTGATGGTAATGCCCTTTTCTTTCTCCAGGTCCATCGAGTCCAGCACCTGGTTCTCCATTTCCCGCGTGTCCAGCGTCTGCGTCAGTTCCAACATACGGTCGGCCAGGGTGCTTTTCCCGTGGTCAATGTGCGCGATGATACAGAAATTGCGGATATGGGATTGTGCGATGGACATACGGACATTTCGTTTTCAGTCCGCGAAGATACTAATTTTTTTGCATTTGGAAAGGGGTGAGTTTTCCTTCTACAACTGAATGGCTCGCAGTCGCTCCTGCAGGGCGGTCAGATGCTTCATTAATTCTTTAAAAGACGGTGAGTCGCCGTAGATAAATTTGTTCTGCATCATTTCGTAATCTTCTTTCCACAGGGGCAGCACATCTTCCGGCGGCAGGATGGAGAGGTTCTCCGGGGTATGTCGGCTGTAGTCAATGCCCCGCATCGCATTGAAGACGCGGCGGTGTTCTACCAGCGATTGGTAGAGCGCGGTATCGGCCATCGCCTTTTCGGCAAATCCTGTCTTGTCCAGGCGGTAGAGGTCGAACAGGTGCCTCGACATCCGTTTGTAGCGCGGATAGTTCTTCTGGAATTCCTCGTGGAGCAGGAATACCTTTTCCAAGAAGGTACGCAGGGGCGAGACGGTAGGGATGCAGGTGTCCGGGTAGTCAATCAGGGGGGAGAGTTGCACGGCGAAGGGCTCGATTTTCCGCAGGTCCCGGGGCTCTCGGGGGCTGCGGCAACTGAATTCCACCTTGACCTCCCCTTTGATGTAGTCGTCTTCCGGCAGCAGACTTCGGTAGGGGATGATCAGGACAGTCGGGTCGGCGTCCGAGTCATTCCGATGCTTCACCTTCACTTCGCTTTCCCATCCCCCGATTACTTTCAGCGTAACCGCCAGTTCGCGGGCCATTTCATTTTCTATATACGCGCGGGTGAGTTTGCGGATGCGGTCCCGCTGCGAGCGCGTACCTCCTTCCAGTCCGAAGAAGGATTTGTCAAAGGATATGTCCACATCTTCGGAGAAGCGGCGCGTGATGTCCCAGGCTTTGCTTAAGGAAGTTCCGCCTTTGAAGGTCAGGGCTTCCGCGCAGGTCAGGCTGAAGATGGAATGAATCACGTGGCAGACCCACCAGTCTTTCTCCGCGGCTTTGGGGCTGATGTGTATCTTGTCGTATATTTCATTATACATTTCTAATTTTCTGTCTTCCGGTTCCTCCCAGAAATCATACTTACGCATAGATTCTTTTCCTTCTTCCCTCATATTTATTGAATTTTTTGTTAGACCTTCCCTGCATCTGTAATATAATCTCGCGAATCCACTTGGGCGTGGCTTTCAAATCTTCGCGTATCTCTTCGTAAGGGACTTGCGCGTAGATTTCTTCCATCCGTTCCGTGTCGAACTCCCAGAGGTCCTGGGGCCCGATTTCCTCCAGGGCGAGCACCGTCAGCATCAGGATGCGGGATTTGTAGTTGAATATGCGCGGGGGCACGTGTTCCAGAATGATGGGTCGGAATCCGTCGTGGTAATTGATGCGGCGGGACGGACCATCCGTGCTGTACACGGGGTTCATCACTACCTGTTCGGAAAGTCCCAACATATTCTGGGCTTCGCACCCGCAGGGACCCGTGCGAAAACCGTCCCGGCTTTTAAGCCGTGCCAAAATCTCGTCAACGCTTGCCGGCAAAGGTCCCATTCCCCAAGCACTTGGCTTGGGCACACAATAAATGCCGCGGCTCATACGCATCAGTACGCCCCGGGCGACGAGGCGCTGGAGGGCCTTGGAGATGGCTTTTTCGCTGCCGCACTCGAAAAAGTCATCGGGGAAATACACCTTTCCCTCGCCTCCTTCGACGAGTATACGCTCGATTTTTTTCTCTACGCTGTCCATAAGCAAAACAAATTTTGTCGCAAATATAGACCAATTTTGCGACAAAACAAATCTTTCTGCTAAAAAAGGCGGTTGGATAATTGTAAATTATTCTGTACTTTTGTCAAAATAAAATGTACTTGCATGAAAACCCATTCACTTTTTAAGAGGGAACTCGCATCTTTTTTTATTTTATTGCCGGGGCTTCTGCTGATGTCCTCCTGTCAATCTGCTCATCAAGAGCAGGCTGTCACGCCCGTTGATTTCTCGCAAGTAAAAATCGAAGAGGGGTTCTGGTCTCCGGTCCTGGAGCGGCACAAACAGACGACGATGGCTGTTTGCATCGATCAGATGGAGAATCAGACCGGCCGTATTCAGAATTTCATCAACGCCGCCAAAAAGGAAGGCAAGCATTCAGGTATCTATTTTGACGATTCCGATGTGTATAAGGCATTGGAAGGTTTTGCCTATTCGTTGGTCAACCATCCCGATGCTGCTCTTGAAGCCAAGTGCGACGAGTGGATAGATTGGATGGCGGCGGCCCAGGAGGAAGATGGCTACCTGAACACCTACTATACCCTCACGGGCCTTGAAAACAGATGGACGGATATGAACAAGCACGAGATGTATTGTGCCGGGCATCTGTTCGAGGCGGCTGTCGCTTACTACAAGGCGACCGGCAAACGCAAACTGCTGGATGTCTCGTGCCGCTTTGCCGACCACATGATGTCGATTTTCGGCCCCGGGAAACGCGATTGGGTACCCGGTCACGAAGAGGTGGAACTGGCCCTGGTCAAGCTCTATGAGACGACGGGGCAGAAAAAATACCTGGATTTCGCCCATTGGCTGATTGAAGAAAGGGGACACGGATACGGGGTTTATGACATCCGGTTCAAAGACCATGTCGAGTATTTCCAGGACGACCGTCCGGTTGCGGAAATGCGCAGCATCGCCGGTCACGCGGTCCGGGCCATGTTCCTGTATTGCGGAATGGTGGATGTCACTTCTTATCTAGGGACTTCCGACTATATGGTGGCGCTCGACAGCCTGTGGGAGGATGTGGTCTGCCGCAATATGTACATTACGGGCGGCATCGGCCAGTCCAAGCACAACGAAGGCTTCACGGCCGACTATAGTCTGCCCAACAAAGAGGCCTATTGCGAGACCTGCGCCAGCGTCGGCATGGTGTTTTGGAACTGGCGCATGATGCGGATGACCGGGGATGCCAAGTATGTCGATGTGTTGGAAAAATCGATGTACAACGGCGCCCTGGACGGCATTTCCCTGACGGGCGACCATTTCTTCTATGTGAATCCGCTGGCCTCCGACGGTGATCACCACCGCAAGGCCTGGTATGGATGCGCCTGCTGCCCGAGCCAACTCTGCCGCTTCCTGCCTTCGATGGGCAACTACATTTACGGCATGTCCGACAAGGGTCTGTATGTGAATCTGTTCATTCCGTCCAACGCCCATTGCAGCAAGGACTTGGACGTGGAGCAGAAGACCGCCTATCCGTGGGACGGACGGGTGGAACTGACCTTGCATCCGCGCAAGACCTGGAAAAAGGAACTTCGCATCCGCATCCCGGCCTGGTGTCAGGAGGCTTCGCTTACGGTCAACGGCCAGGCGGTGGGTTCCGTGCAAGAGGGGAACCTGTCGATGGACAAGGGCTATGCCGTTCTGGTCGGTTCCTGGAAGGAGGGCGACAAAATCGTGCTCGATATGAACCTGCCCGTCCGGGTGGAAGCGGCTGATCCGCGCGTCAAGGAAGATGAAGGCCTCCGTGCCGTCGTGCGCGGTCCGCTCGTCTATTGTATGGAAGAAGTGGACAATCCCCAGTTTGACAAGTTGTCCCTGACGCCCGATACGCAGTTCACGCTGACCGAGGAGCGCCCGCTGTCCGACGACATCCGTTGCATCACGGCGACGGGCAAGGGCGGAGACATCACGCTCATTCCTTATTTTGCCTGGGACAACCGCGTTCCCGGCAAGATGCAAGTGTGGATTCCTTATCAAGATTGACCTATGGGA
>CADAFY010000008.1 GCA_902787255.1 uncultured Bacteroidia bacterium | reverse complement strand
CGTATCTGGCAGTGAAGTCCGGATTCCTGGACTGTGCCGTCGCGTTGGGGATCGAAAAAATAACCGAAAATACCTGGACCAAGGCAGCCGAGACCCAGGACCTGATGCTCAATTATGAATATGAGACCACTGCCGGCATGACGATCCCGTCCGGTGCAGCCCTGCTTGCCCGCCGCTATATGGTGGAATACGGATTAGACCGGGATGTTCTCGATTGCATGTCCCTGAATGCGTATAGCCAGGCATGCGGCAATCCCAATGCCTTTTACGGCAAAAATGAAACTGGGTATACGGATTGGGCGGTCAGTAGCGGAGAGTACTATGATTGGTGGAATGCTAATCAGACGGAACAACTTCAAACAGATCCTCCTATCGTTAAAACGATGTGGGACCCTTGTCCTGCCGGATATCGGGTGATGTCCTATCAAGCAGCTTCCGCTCTTAATGATTTGACGACACCCCGTTCATCTTCCGGTACTTCTTTGGGCTTTGGCGGTAGCGGCGGCTGGGGGCTTAATTTTCCCTCTTCCGGACGACGAACTCCCGGAATTGCTGGCTGGGGCTCCTCCAGCATAGAATGGTTGGCATCGGCCGGATACCCTGATACCGCCTATTTGTTCCAAACCTATTCAACGGATGATTCGACCTCTGATAATTATAAGAAAAGCAGGGTGGACCGCCATCACCGTTTTTTCGCCCAGACCATCCGCTGCGAAAAAGAGTAATTATACGAAAAATTGCGGGAACTTTCCCGCAATTTTTTTATATCCCGTTTTTTTGTAGATACTCTTCCAAATAAGGAACAGCAAAAACCAATTCTCCTCTCCTGGGGGATTCGATGACGCCTGCCTCAATCAGGCGTTTCCTATACGGCTGGATGGCCGGACCTTTCTTCCCGAGTTTGGCTTGCAGTTCGTTCGTGGTCGCAGTCCCGTTGCACCGGGCCAGCGCAAGTAGAAAAACCTTGTCGTTGTCGCTTAATGGAGTCAAAATAGGTTTGAAAACATTATCATCCATTATTTATTCCCTTTTATTTATTTTTACTTTCTTTTATTCTCTTTTATTCTCTTTTATTCTTCTTTATTCTTCTTTATTCTCTTTTATTCTTTTCTCACCTGCGAAATTATAACTTATTTTTTACTTATCCAACTTATTCCATAATTTCCTGGCTATTTTTGTCCACTTGTTCCATTTTTGTCCGGCGGTGAAATTTTTTTCGCAAAGTATGGAAAAAATGTATACCTTTGTGAGAATAATTGATTAATGCATTATGATTGAAAGAAGAAACCATCGTTTTTCCCGGCAGTCCGACGCGAGTGCCGAGAACCCCGTCTCCCGCAGCAGCCAGCCTGTCGCTGAACCTGAAATCGAAAACGAGGGCGGAAATGAACCCGATAACGAAGAGCCGGAAGAGGTGTCCGGCAGTGGCAGCGGAGCCAAGAAGGTGATTCCCGCACTGGTCGCGGTGGTCGTCGTTCTGATCGGCGTGCTGGCCTATATCTGGATGACCAAGCAGAAACTGGTCAACGAATTGAACGAAGAGAAGCAGGAACTGACCCAGAAAATGCTCGACCTGCAGAGTGACTATAGGGACCTCTCTTCCGACTATGACAGCATCAATGCCCAGTTGGATTCTTCCCGCGAAGAGGTCAATCAACTCATTGAGCGTATTCAGAAGACCGAAGCGACCAACCGCGCCGCCATCCGTCGTTATGAGAAGGAACTCGGCACCCTGCGCAACATTATGAAGAGTTACATTGTCCAGATCGACTCGCTCAATACCGCCAATAAGAAGTTGAAAGCCGATGTGGCCAGCGCCCGCCGCGACCTCTCCGAAAGCCAGAAGAAGAACGAGGAACTGACCCAGACCGTGGGCGACCTCTCTGACAAAGTGGCGGCCGGCAGCGTCATCAAGGCCCGTGGTATTTACCTGGAGGGCCAGCGCAAGAATGGCAAAAAGACCGACCGTGCCCGTGATGTCGTTACCTTGGCGACGCACCTCAGTCTCGTTGAGAACGACCTGGCCCCCAAAGGCCCGATGATGGTGTATGTGCTGATATTCGATACGGAAGGCAACCTGCTGGTCAATCCCGAGCAGCCCGCTTCGATGACAAAAGATGACACGGAAGTGACCGTTTCTGCCTGCCGTGAGGTGGACTACAACGGGGCGGAAGTGGATATCGTTCTCTACCTCAAGAATATGGGCAAACTCAGCAAGGGCGTCTATACCGTGGATATTCAGACGGAGAACTACAAACTCGGCAGCGCCGAACTGATGCTTCGTTAGTCTGTCGGTGCTGAAAGAACTCTGCTGCAATGGTTTATCTCCATATTCCGTTCTGCAAGAGTTTCTGCACCTATTGCGCTTTCTATTCAGAAATCTTTTCTCCGGACCAGGCTGCGCATTATGAGGCGGCCGTGAAGGCGGAACTTCATTCCCGCGAAGCGGAGATTCGGAAGACTTTGTCAACCCCTACGCTCTATATCGGAGGCGGCACCCCGTCGGTGCTGCCTCCCGATGTTTTACGGCGCCTGGTGGAGGCTGTGGCGAAGGTGACGGGCGGGCGCTATCAGGAGTTTACGGTTGAAATCAATCCCGATGATGTGACGCCGGACTATGCCTCCTTCCTCAAGGGATTGGGCGTGACACGGGTGAGTATGGGCGTGCAGTCTTTTGACGACAGGATCCTCGCCCGGATGCATCGGCGGCATACGGCCGAGGGAGCCCGTCGGGCTTTTGGCTGCCTGCGCGAGTCCGGCTTCGACAATATCAGCGTAGATTTGATTTTCGGACTGGGAGGCCCGGTCAGGGAAGGGACTGATGGGGTTAGCGCTGGCGGCGTTTGGGCCGAAAGTTCTGCGTTGGAATCTGATTTGGATGCTTTGCTGTCTTTGCCCGGCGGACCGCCGGAACACATTTCCGCTTATCAATTGTCGCTCGAAGAGGGGAGTGCCCTCTATGAGCAAGTGCGTCGGGGGCGTTACCGCGAATGTGAGGACGAAGAAGCGGCGCGGCAGTACCGGATGGTCTGCGAGCGTCTGCGTGCGGCCGGGTATGAGCATTATGAGATTTCTAATTTTGCGCTCGCCGGTGCCCGGACGGGGGCAGATGCGATGGGGCCGGATGCGATGGACCCCTCGCCCTATCGTGCCCTACACAATAGCGCTTATTGGTCCGGAGTTCCCTATGTGGGATTGGGTCCGGCTGCTCATTCCTACGATGGAATCTCCCGCCGCAGTTGGAATCCGGCCGATTTGAAGGACTATGTGACACGTTGGACGGCACGGGAAAGCAGTTCTCGTCCGGGGGGCAACTCCGAACAACTGACTCCGGAGCAGCGGGCGATGGAACGCGTGATGCTTGCCCTTCGCACGGCAGACGGCATTCCCGAAGTCGAACTCCGCCGTCTGTGCTCCGATGCCCGCGTTGATGCACTGTTGCGCCAAACATATTTGGAAAAATCAAGAATAAATGCTAACTTGCGGATTCCTGAACGGAACGGATTCATTTCCGATACAATTATTGCGGAATTGGTCTGATAGTCGGCAGGGATGAAATATTAAACAATTAAAAATCAAAATAAACCCTGATTATGAAAATGAATCGTTTCTTCCCGGCAGCGGTGGCCGCCCTGGCCTTCCTGCTCAGCGCTTGTTCGGATGAGAGCAAGTACGCCGTCGTTCCCCAGCCCGAAAGCATCAAGGCGCTTTGCTGCAACAGTTGCAAGGTGCCGGCGAACCTTCCCGTTTATGCGGCGGACGAGTCGCTCAAGGCCGTTGCTTCCACTTGGGCGGAAACCATCCAAAAGACCTGTGCCCCCGGTGTCGACAGTACGGCGGCCAAGCACGTCCGTATTGTGTCGGATGTCGTGCTCCCTACAGTCTCCTTGACTGACAAAGCAGAAGAGGCCGTTCTTTGTCTGTCCCTTGATTCGACGATGGCCGCGGATGCCTATCGCCTGACGGTGGATAAGAAAGGTATCCAAGTTGTGGGCGGCGAACCCAAAGCCGTGTTCTGGGGCTTGCAGTCCCTTTCCCAGATTCTTCTCCAGGAGAAGGCCAATGCCAAGGGAGAGCGCAAGTTGGACGGCGTTGCCATCGAGGATTCCCCCCGTTTCGCCCACCGCGGCGCCCTGCTCGACTGCTGCCGCCATTTCTTCAGCGTGGACGAAGTAAAGACCTTTATCGATATGCTGGCCATCAACAAGATGAATATTTTCCACTGGCACCTGACCGAGGACCAGGGCTGGCGCATTGAAATCAAGAAATATCCCAAGTTGACCGAAATCGGTTCCGTTCGCAAACAAACGGTGGTCGGCCGTCACAGCAAAGTTGAAGAGGAGAATGTCTATGACGGTGTTCAGTACGGTCCTTTCTTCTATACCCAGGACCAGGCCCGCGAGATTGTCGCCTATGCCGCCGCCCGCTTCATCACCGTGATTCCTGAAATTGAAATGCCGGGCCATTGTCTCGGTGCCATCGCCGCCTATCCCTGGCTCTCCTGCGACCCCAAGCCGCGCGAAGTACAGTGCAAGTGGGGTGTTTTTGCTGATGGTGTCGTCTGCCTCGCCAAAGAGAGCACCTACCAATTCTACGAGGATGTGTTGGATGAAATCTGCGATATTTTCCCGAGCGAATACATCCACATCGGCGGTGATGAGGCGCCCCGTGACCATTGGAAGACTTGCAAGAAATGCCAGGCGCTGATGAAAAAGCAGGGCTTTGCCAAGGAAGCCGAGTTGCAGACTTATCTGAACGCCCGCATCGAGGCTTATCTCAACGCCAAGGGCCGTAAGATTATCGGTTGGGATGAAATCCTCGAAGGCGGCGTTTCTCCTTCCGCCACGGTGATGTCCTGGCGTGGTTCTAAAGGCGGTATTGCCGCCGCCAAGCAGGGCAACCACGTGATTATGACGCCCAACAGCCACTGCTATATGGATTATTATCAGACTTGCAATCCGGACTCGTTGGGAGAAAACCTGGCTCCCAAGCGTCATTATCTGCCTTTGCAGACTTGCTTCGAGTTTAATCCCTTCGATCAACTGAATGAAGAGGAAAGCGCGTATGTCATCGGTTTGCAGGCCAATGTGTGGTGCGAATTTATCAAGACCTTCGACCATGTGCAGTTTATGACCCTGCCCCGCATTTCCGCGTTGGCGGAAGTGGCCTGGAGCAAGAATCCGACCGGTGATTATGACGGATTCGTGCGCCGGATGGAGAAAGCGATGATTCCTACCTATGAATACCACGGCTATGTCTATGCGCCTTATGTATTCAACGGTAAGGATAAATACGCTGTTCCCAAGGAGAAATTTGTCAAGCCTGCGATATAAGATATCATTTATGAACATTCATTTTGATAGAATCCAACAGTTGCGCGACGTTATGTCGCGCAACCGCTATGATGCCGTCATCATTTCCGGCACCGACCCTCACAAGAGCGAGTATTTTGCCCCTCGTTGGAAAGGGGTGGAGTGGCTGAGCGGTTTCAGCGGAGAGGCGGGGGATGTCGTCGTCACCGCCGACCACGCCGGACTTTGGACCGACTCCCGCTATTTCATCCAGGCCGTCTCCGAACTCGACGGCAGCGGCGTGGAGTTGCACAAAAGCCTGCAAGGGGATATGACTGCCATTCCCCAGTGGCTGGCGGAGCATTTTGCCGGCCGCGGCGCCTTGCGGATCGCGACCTGCGGTGCGTGCCAGAGCGTGGCTTTCGTCAAGGGCTTGCAGGAGACGCTCAATGCGGCTTATCAGAATGATGACTCGGAAATTTTGCTCGCGGGTGACCCGCTCGACGGTCTCTGGGAGGATCGTCCGGCCGTTCCC
Organism: uncultured Bacteroidia bacterium; assembly: GCA_902787255.1. Classification (GTDB taxonomy): domain Bacteria; phylum Bacteroidota; class Bacteroidia; order Bacteroidales; family UBA932; genus Cryptobacteroides. The sequence continues at coordinate 17,240 of CADAFY010000008.1, read as the reverse complement.
TGTACCGACATCATTACCCTCGACGAAGAAGAGATGGGAGAAACGCGTCTTGGCAAAATCGCCTGGCTGCGCGAATGGATGGCTTCCCAGCCCGGATGTGATGCCATTTTACTTTCTTCCCTCGACCAGATTGCCTGGATACTCAATGTGCGTGGCAATGACATAGATTACAACCCCTATGTCATTTCTTTCCTGCTCGTGACCGCTGACACCGTGCAGTGGTTCGTTAGCAAGGACGAGGTGGAAGAAGGCTCGGAGACGGAAGACAGTTTCGCCCTGCTCGAGTCGCAAGGCATCGAAATCCTGCCCTACGACAGCGTTTGTTCCGGCCTTTATGCCTATGCGGATGAAGGAGACGGCAAATTGTTCGTGGACCTTTCCACCTTGAACGCGCAGGTGTACGATACTCTGTGCGAGGCTCTTGGGGAAGAGCGCATTCTGTCCGGCACCTCGCCCGTCATTCTGCGCAAGGCCTGCAAAAACCCTAAAGAAATCGAAGGCTTCCGCAATGCTTTTCTGGAAGACGGCGTGGCCGTGGAGCGTTTCCTCTATTGGCTGGAAACATCCCTGCAGACGGGCCGTACCGTTACCGAGTGGGAGGCTTCGCTGAAATTGACTTCCTTCCGGGCGGAAATCGACGGCTACCGGGGCGACAGTTTCGGAACCATTTCGGCCTGGGGACCCGGTGCTGCACTTCCGCATTATTCCACGCCCCAAGTGGATTCGCCCGTGATTCAGCGCAAGGGGCTCTATCTGGTGGATTCCGGCGGTCAGTATTTCTACGGAACGACCGACATTACCCGTACCGTGCCCGTAGGTGAGTTGACTACGCTTGAAAAAGAAGACTATACCCTCGTGCTGAAAGCGATGATTCGTCTGTCGCTGGCCGTGTTCCCCGACGGAACGCCCGGCTGTCAGTTGGACTCCCTCGCCCGTACGCATCTCTGGAAGAGCCGCCGCAACTACGGTCACGGTACCGGCCACGGGGTGGGCTTTTTCTCCGGCGTGCACGAAGGGCCGCAGAGCATCCGTCCGACCAACTCCGTACCTTTCCGTGCGGGAATGGTGACCTCCAACGAGCCCGGTATGTATCGCGAAGGGCTTCACGGCATCCGTCACGAGAATATCGTGCTTTGCGTGGAAGACGGGGAAAATGAATTCGGCAAATGGCTCCGTTTCGATACGCTGACCTGCTGTCATTTCGATACATCCGCCCTGATTGTCTCCTGGCTGGATGATGAGGAAAGGGCGTGGCTCAACCAATACAATGAAAGCGTGTACCAGCGCCTGGCTTCCCGGATGGAGGCCGTCGGCGGTGCGGAAATGCGTGCCTGGCTTCGTCAAAAGACATTGCCGCTATGAACATAAAATGTTACTATTTCGGAGTCCTGCGGGCTTGTTGTGCGGTGTTGTGGGAAAAGGGACCGGACTGTGTGGTGGTGGATGCCTCGTTCTATGAACCGGAAGAGAAGCAGGCGCTCTATGAATTTTTCCGTTCGACGGGCTTGGAGCCCCGTGCTATTTTGCTGACCCACGCCCATTTCGACCACATCGAGGGGGTGAAGGCCCTGTCCGATGATTTCGGCGGCCTGCCCGTCTATCTCTCTTTTGCCGATGCGCCGGTCATCGAGAACCTGGAGCGCCAGTGCCGCTTCCTCGGACAGCGTGTACCGAGTCTGGATGTGCCCTTGCAGGATATTCACGACGGGGAGGTGCTGCGTTTTGGAGATATCGAATTGGAGGTGCTGACGACGCCGGGACACAGCCCCGGGAGCGTGTGTTACCTCGACCGCAAGGGACAGTTGCTGATGAGCGGCGACACCTTGTTTGCCGGGACCATCGGCCGTACGGACCTGGGAAACGGAGATTATGACCAATTAATGGAGAGCATCCGGACGAAATTGTTGCCCCTGGATGGGGAAATCGAGGTGTTTCCGGGGCACGGAACGCCGACTTCCATTGCGGTCGAGCGCGCGACCAATCCGTTTTTGCAACCGTTTAATGAACCGTACGAGGAAGATGCAGCCTATTCTTTAAATGTAATGGATAAGGAATAATTGCGATAGCAATGCAATGAGCAAGGTGATACATATAGAAGGGGCTTCGGCGAACAACCTGAAGCACGTGAGTCTGGACATTCCGCGGGATGCTTTCGTGGTCGTGACCGGGCTGAGCGGCAGCGGCAAATCATCTTTGGCTTTCGACACGATTTATGCCGAAGGCCGCCGCCGCTACCTCGATACTCTCTCTCCCTATGCCAAACATTTCATCGGTTACCTGGACAAACCGCCTGTCGAGAACATCGAGGGCCTGAGCCCGATTATCGCCATTGAACAAAAGACCACGGGTAATAACCCCCGTTCCACCGTCGGCACCATTACTGAAATTTACGATTTCCTGCGTTTGCTCTATGCCAAAGCCTCCACCGCCTATTCGCCCGTCACGGGCAAGCCGATGGTGCGCTATTCCGACGAGCAGATGGTAGACCTCATTCTCCAGCGCTACGAGGGCCGCAAATGCTACTTGCTCGCCCCGCTCGTCTCCGGCCGGAAAGGACATTACAAAGATTTGTTTGCCCGTATGCGCCGTCGCGGTTTTACCGATATCCGCATTGACGGGGAAATCGTTGAACTAGCGGCTGTGGAAAGCGTGGACCGCTACAAAAACCATTTCATCGAACTGGTGGTGGACCGGCTCAAACCGTCCGCCGATGACCGTCCCCGTATCCGCCGCTCCGTGGTCAGTGCCTTGCACGACGGAAAAGGCTCCCTGATGGTGCTGGACGCTGAGGATGGCTCCATTTCCTATTTGTCCAAGAACCTGGTCTGCGAAGAAAGCGGCATTTCCCTGCCGCAGCCGCAGCCCTTCACTTTTTCCTTCAATTCCCCGCAGGGGTACTGTCCCTATTGCAAGGGACTCGGACTTATCAGCGATGTGCGGATGGAGACCCTGGTCCCGGATGACAGCGTGAGCATCGCCGACGGCGGCATAGTCCCGCTGGGCAAGTTGCAGAACAACAAGAAGTTCGACCTGATCCGCGCCATAGCCCGCAAGTACGGATTCAGCATCTACGATCCCATTGCGGAGATTCCGCAGGAGGCCTTGTCCCACATTATATTTGGCTCGGAAGAATTGTTCCGCGTCGGGGAGGGCATCAATGCGACTATGGAGAGTTTTGACGGATTGGTGGACAATATCGAGGAAAAGCAATGCTGCCCCGAGTGTAATGGAACGCGTCTTCGCAAGGAGACTGCTTATTTCAAAATCGACGGCAAGGCCATATCCGAAGTGTCGGAACTGCAGATTGATGAATTGCAGGCGTGGTTGAGTGGACTGGATGAACGGCTGGGAGAGCGAGAGCGGACGGTGGCCCGCGATATTCTGCGAGAACTGCGCGACCGTGTGGGCTTTCTGGTCAATGTCGGGCTGGAATACCTGTCTCTGAGCCGGGCGACGGCATCGCTGTCTGGCGGGGAGTCGCAGCGCATCCGCCTGGCGACCCAGGTCGGCTCCAAACTGGTCAATGTGCTTTATATTTTGGACGAACCTTCCATCGGACTGCACCAGCGTGACAACCGCAAGTTGATAGCGTCCCTTCAACTATTGCGGGACGAAGGAAACAGCGTGATGGTGGTTGAACACGACGCCGAGACGATGCTGGCGGCAGACTGGCTGGTGGATGTGGGACCGGGAGCCGGGGAGAACGGGGGAGAGATTTGCTACAACGGCCCTGCCGACGAAGCACTGGGAGAACCGGAGACCGCTTCCTGTTCGGACGCTTCCGGCTCGGCGGCTTCCCGTTCAGGCTCGCAATCAAATTCGCCGGCGGCCCGGTCCATTACCTTGCAGTATCTGCGCGGTGAAAAAGCGATAGAAATTCCTGCCCGGCGTGACAAAGGCAATGGCTCGGTCTTGACCCTGAGCGGATGCACGGGCAATAACTTGAAAAATGTCACGCTCAACCTGCCCCTGGGCTGCCTAGTCGGTATTTGCGGGGTGAGCGGCAGCGGAAAATCTTCCTTGATTACCGAGACGCTCGTGCCCCTTCTGACGGCGCGTTTTGCCCATTCCAAGGCAAAGTCCCTGCCCTATGAAGCGCTGAAAGGAGTGGAGGCCCTGGATAAAATCGTCGTGGTGGACCAATCGCCCATCGGCAAGACCCCGCGCAGCAATCCCGCCACTTTTACGGGCGTATTTTCGGACATCCGCACCCTGTTTGAAAACACGCCGGATGCCAAAGCGCGCGGCTTCAAATCGGGCCGCTTTTCCTTCAATGTGCCGGGCGGGCGTTGCGAGGCCTGCAAGGGCGTAGGCCTGCGCATCGTGGAGATGAATTACCTGCCTTCCGTGAATGTGATTTGCCCTGAATGTGCCGGCAAACGCTACAATGAAGCGACGCTGGCTGTCAAATACAAAGGGAAGAGCATCGGGGATGTGTTGGAAATGCCTATTTCGGAGGCCTGTGAATTTTTCGAGAAAGTCCCGAAGATTTACCAGCGGATTCGCGCGATGAAAGAAATCGGTCTGGGCTATATCCGGCTGGGCCAGTCCAGCGTCACGCTGTCCGGCGGGGAGTCGCAGCGGATGAAACTGGCGGCGGAACTCGGTCGGCCCGGTACGGGCAAGACGCTCTATGTGTTGGATGAGCCCACTACCGGTCTGCACTTTGAAGACGTGCGCATTTTGCTGGATGCGCTGCGGCGGCTGGTCGCGCAGGGCAACAGCGTGCTGGTTATCGAACACAATCTGGATGTGCTCAAGAGTATGGATTATCTCATTGATATGGGGCCGGACGGCGGTCAGAAAGGAGGGCGTATCGTTGCGCAGGGCAGCCCGGAAGAACTGGCGGCAGACCCTGCTTCCGTGACGGGTCCTTTTTTGAAAGAGTGCCTTGTTATTCAATGATTTTTTTGTAACTTTGCGCCCGGTTTGCGACCTTGCGAACCTTAACCTAGACGATTGAATAACTATGACTTTACCAGTCTATCAGAGCCCTGTGTGCAAACTTGTCGTGTATGATGCGCCGCAGGTCCCTTTATGCCAGAGCCAGATGACCGGAATCGGTCAGATTGGTGGCTTCCAGCCGTATGACCAATATGAGGGAGGGATGGAATGATGAGACGCTTTTTCTATATGCTTCCCTTTGTCGCAATCTTGGCGACCCTTTCCTGTTCTAAAGAAAATACCCCGGATGCCTCGCTTGTTTCGCAGGAGCCCTTGATGTCGTTGACCATTCCCGCGTCCAAGGCGGCGGTCAAGACCGTGATGGCGGCGGAGGATGGTTCCGTGGTGCATTGGTCTGACGGAGATGCCCTCGTGGTCTTCGATGACCGTTCTGCCTGCAGCGGGCATCGCTTTGAAGGTACGGTTCAGGAGGATGCCTCCCAATCGCAGTTCAGCGGCGAAGTCCATCTCAATTCCACCCATATTTACGCCTTGTATCCGTATGATGCGGCGGCGACTTTTGACGGTACGAATCTGGTGACCACCTTGCCGACGCAACAGATGGCGACCCTCGGTTCCTTTGCCAATGGCGCCGCGCTGGCCTTCGGACAGGCGGATGTCGTTCCGGGCTCGGGGAGTGTTGCCGGAGGCCTGGAAATGCAGAACCTTTGTGCGGTCATTTCTTTCAAGATGCCCTCCTATGTGGACGGCGCGCAGCAGGTGGTGGTGACGTCTCTGGACGGGAAGGCGATTGCAGGTACGGCGACCTTGAATGTGGGGAGCGGTTCCCTGTCGGTCAGCGGTTCTTCCAGCGTGACCGTGGGCGTCGAGTCCCTGGCGGCGGGTACGGCTTATTATGCGGCGGTTGCGCCGGGTTCTTATCCTTCCGGTTTCAGTTTCCGTGTCAAGACGGCTTCGGGCAAGGAATATACGGCGACCAATCCGAACGCCATGCAGTTGGCGGCGGGCGGGCTTTATTCCCTCGGTACGCCGGGCCTGGTGCTGACGGTCACGCCGACGGTGACGATTACGCATACGACCTCCGATGGCCAACTCAGAGGCTCTTCGGCGGTGCTTTCCATTCCTGTGGATGGTGAATGGGCGGCGATGATTACAGCCTGGAGCGTCGAACTGCGCCGTGGTTCTACGGTGGTACGCCGTTTGAGCGCTTCCTCCGGTACAATGTCCGTGGCGGGCGGCTGGACCTATCTGCCGCAGGGAAACTACGACATCGTGGCTCGTTATACATCAGCGAGCGGGGCCGTGAAACAGGTGACGGGTACGGCGGTTTCGCCGGCGCCTTCTTTCAGCGTGACGCTGGGCGGATATACCAACTACGATTACTATGCGGGCACCAACGGCTGCAGCAAGAATGTCTCGACGGCTAATTCCCTGGACGGGGCAACGGTGTACAGTCCATCGGTGAGCATCGGCATCGGCGAGACGCTGCTTAATGACGATAAGTACACTTCTTCCTGGAGTTATTCTTACGATGGAGGCACGGCTACGGGCTTTGACGGCAACAGCGTCAACTTGGGCAATAAGGCTGGGCAGAGTTGGGCCAAGCACACCCTGACCGCTACCTGTACCTTCGACGGCGTTACGAAGAACGCTTCGCGCGATTTCCATGTGACGGGCTTGCCGTGGAGTCAGAATCCGCCCGCTGAAAGTTCTTGGAATAAAGCGTCTTGGAACAATGAATTTGCCGGTGGTTATGCTAAACTTGGCGGAGTTTCCGGATCAGGTGCTTGTAATATCACAACCAACTTTTCATTCTATTGCCCGGCCAATATTGGTGTCCGGTTGACGACCGACGTGTACATGAAGTCCTATAAACCCGGTCTTATTAAAATTAAGACGACCTATAAGATGTATGTCGCAGGAAGTCAGGTGTTCAGTAAGGAGAGTTCCGGAAGCAATTTCTCTTCTGAAGAATGGAATGCTGGTTGTACGGGAACAGGTACGATTTCATCGTCCAATAGCCAACTCAAATTGGAAAGTTCTTATACGGCCGCTGGACCTTATGTGAAGGTCGTTAATCTGAGCTTGCAATACAATTAGCGGGCACGCGGACGGAACGCTGACTAATACGCACAAAGGGAAAGTTTTTCCGAGCCTAACAAGGCGTTGGAAAATTCTTTCCCCTTGCGCTTCCTCAACGCTCTCGCGCGGGCTTACTTCAGGAGGGCTTCGATGGCGCTTTGAATCTGCTCTTTGGGGAGGGCGCCTTGGGTCATCTGCGGCTGTCCGGCCTTGGGGCAGAACAGCATCGTGGGGATGCTGGAGATATTGAAGGCGGCCGCGAGTTCATCCTCTTCGTCCACATCGACCTTGTAGATGTCAATCTTGCCGGCATACTCTTCGGAAAGTTCCTCCAGGACGGGTCCCAGCATCCGGCACGGTCCGCACCAGGTCGCATAAAAATCTACAATCGCGGGTTTGTCACCCAGAAACTTCCAAGTCTTCGCATCCGCTTCAAAATTCCAGACTTTCTTCAAAAAGTCCGCTTTACCAATGTGTACCGTAGCCATAATTCTTTATTTTTATAGTTTTACAATCATTTTGCGTCGCTGCCGCCCTCAAAGATACGAATAAGCCGAGAGAAAAACAAATTCCATTTGTTTATCCGAGGCGGGAGTATCATAGGCGGGTGTGTCTGGTCCCTATCTCGAAGAGGGGACTGGGCACACTTTTCCGGGGTTTTCGTGTCCGGTCCCTATCCTAAAGGGGAGACCGGGCACACCTGCCATATTGCAAGGGGTGTCCGCGCAGCGGACGGGGGTTAAAACACCCATAGGGTGGCCAAAATGCTTTTTGGTCATCCCTTTGCTCCACAAAAAAGAGACCCATCAGGTCTCTTTTTTGTGGAGCTGGGCGGACTCGAACCGCCGTCCAAACGTCGCATCAGGCAGCTTTCTACACGTTTAGTCCTCCTTGGTTTTTCGTCAGCGGGCTGCCGGAAGACGGGCCACCCGAAGCTTATCCCCTGAATCTTGGCAAGACGGCAGAGGCATCCGCCTTGTGCATCCCGTTTGAATGATACCCCGTATGCCATCCATAACAGGCCTAAAGAATGGCGGGATACTCGTCAGACCGGCAGCCTTGGCCGACCCGATTAAGCCTTGTCAACCTGGTTGATTAGGCAGCGAGTGCGTAGTTGTTGTTGGCAACTAAAAAGTGCGAAGTCTGAGATTAACGGGCTAGGCTCCCACGCCCGACGTGCTTACTGTCCAATATCAGCGCTGTCAAAACCAAAGCAGCCCCGTAAAAAAAGGCCGACATCGCTGCCGGCCTTCGTTGTCCAGCAATAATAATTATTCAGCAACAACCTCTACCTTGACGCTTCCCTTGACGCTCTTGTAGCATTTGACGGAAGCCTCATAGGTGCCGAGTTCTTTCACGGCCTCGAGGGTGATGTTCTTCTTGTCCACCTCGATACCCTTGGCGGCGAGCGCCTCGGCCACTTGGGCGGCGGTGACGGCACCGAAGAGTTTGCCGGCTTCGCTCACCTTGGCGCTGACCTGTACGGTCACTTCGCTGAGTTTGGCGGCGAGGGCTTCGGCGTCGGCAATCAACTTCGCCTCTTTGTGGGCGCGTTGACGGATGGTCTCGGCGAGCACCTTCTTGGCGGAAGCAGTAGCGAGGATAGCGTAACCCTGGGGAATCAGGTAGTTGACCGCATAACCGGTCTTCACATTGACGATTTCGTCAGCATTGCCGAGGTTGGCAACATCTTTCTTCAAAATAATCTCCATAACGCAGTCCTCCTTTATTTCATAAGGTCGGTTACATAAGGAAGCAGACCGAGGTGACGGGCGCGTTTGACGGCCTGGGCCACTTTCCGCTGGAATTTCAGGGAAGTTCCGGTGATGCGGCGGGGGAGAATCTTACCCTGCTCGTTGAGGAACTTCTTCAAGAATTCGGGATCCTTGTAATCAACATACTTGATGCCGGCTTTTTTGAAGCGGCAGTATTTCTTCTTGCGAACCTCTACTGTGGGAGGGTTCAGATAACGGATTTCATTGTTCTGTGCCATAATCTATTCCTCCTTATTCAGCTTGTTTGTTGGCCCTTCTCTTTTCGGCGTAGGCCACGGCGTCTTTGTCCATCGCGAAGGTGAGGAAGCGGATGATGCGCTCGTCACGGCGATACTGGGTCTCAAGGGTGTTCACGAACTGAGGGTCAGCCTTGAACTCGATGAGATAATAAAAACCTGAGGTCATCTTCTGGATAGGATAAGCCAATTCCTTCCGGCCCCAGTCCTCTTGGTACACGATTTCGCCACCATTGGCGGTGATCAGTTCCGTGTACTTGGCAACCGCTTCCTTCATCTGGGCCTCAGACAAAACGGGAGTTGCAATGAAAACGGTTTCGTACTGTTTGATCATTTGTTTGTAAATAATTGTTAATAAATAGTTTAGCCGCTTCTTGCGGGGTATTTCCCTTCCGAAGCGGCTGCAAAGATAGTGATTTTCAATGGAAATACAAAATTTTCCGTGCCTCGCGCGCGAAATTCGCGTCAGATACGCTCGATTTTCTTCAGCATCGCGAACATCATCACGGCGCTCAGCACGCACAAGGCCATCAAGATGCTCCAGTTGGCCCAGAGGGGCACCTTGCTCCACAGCGCGGAGGGGATGCTGCTGAGGTAGTTGCCGATGGCGGTAGCGGCAAACCAGCCGCCCATCATCAGGCCTTTGTATTTCGGAGGAGCGACTTTCGACACGAAGGAAATGCCCATCGGGCTGAGCAGCAGTTCCGCGAAAGTAAGGACCAGATAGGTGCCGATGAGGTAGCCGCAACTGACGCGGTCGGGAGACGGGTCGCCCTGGAGGACCATCGGGGAAATCAACTTGACGGAGGCGATGACCATAATCAGGTAGCCCAAAGCCGCTACAATCATACCCAGACCGATTTTTCGGGGAGCGGAAGGCTCCTTGTCCTTGGCGGCCAGGCTGCTGAAAATGGCCATCGAAATCGGGGTGAGGGACACGACGAAGAAGGGGTTGAACTGCTGAAATTCCTGCGGCTGGATCGGCAGGGTCTCCGGGATGCCGGCGTAGATGGCGTAAGCGCCCGCCCAAAGTAGGCCGGTGACACCGCCGCAGAGCAGTTTGCCCTTGGTTTTCTCACTCTGGAAAATGCCGAACAGGGTATAGACGGAAATGGCCAGAATCGCCAGAATCCAGATGTTGAATCCGCCCCGGATGGCTCCGCTGACGGCGGTTTCCGTGTAGTCGCGGGCGAAATAGGTGAGGGAAGAGCCATTCTGGTGGAAGGCCATCCAGAAGAAAATCACCACGGCGAAGACCATCAGCAGGGCCGTGATGCGGCTGCGGGTCTCTTCGGGGGAGAGTTCGGGCTCCCGGGAGTTGGCAGCGGCCTGTTTGGAATTGACATCCGCGTGCTTGAACCAGCCCCGGCAGGCGAAATAGATGGCGATGGACAGGATCAAAGAGAAGCAGGCGACCGAAAATCCGAGGTTGTAGGACACGCAGAGATTGTCCAGGAAATAGTGGCTGAACTGCGCGAAGTCCATTCCGGCGGCGCCGGGCATTTCGTCCATCAGCCCCTGCATATAGACCGCATTTTCCGTGCTGATTTTTCCGTCCAGTACCTGGTGGCAGAGGGAGGGGAGGTCGGCCTGATAACTCAGTCCGGCGGCGCTCAGTTTCCAGTTGGTCAGGGCCTTGGCCGCGCTGGGGGCGAACATGGCACCGAGGTTGATGGCCATATAGAATAGGCTGAAAGCGGAGTCTCGCTTGCTGGCGTAGCGCGGGTCGTCATACAGGTTGCCCACCATCACCTGGAGGTTGCCTTTGAAAAGGCCGGTGCCCACGGCAATCAGCAGCAGGGCGCCGATGATGGAGACCAGGGGCAGGACGGGGCCGCTGACCGGGACGGCCATCGCCGTGTAGCCCAGCAGCATCACCAGAATACCGGTCACCACGCATTTTCCATAACCGATTTTGTCGGCCAGCATACCGCCGACGACCGGCATGAAATAGACGGCGGCGAGGAAAATGGCGTAAAATTGGCCGGCGGCCGCTTCACTGAAGCCGAACTTGGCTTGCAGGTAGAGCAGGAAAATCGCCAGCATCGTGTAATAGCCGAAACGCTCGCCGGTATTGGCCAGCGCCAGCGCAAACAATCCTTTGGGTTGATTCTTAAACATAAAACGCACTAAAATGTTACACTTGAACGGGCGGAAATGTCCATTCACCTTACAAAGATATGGATTTTTTGAGTATATTTGTCAGTTTTTATGAAATATCAAAGGAAATTGCTATGACTATACAAGATCTCGAACCCCGTGCCGTTTGGCAGAATTTCTATCAGTTGACCCGTATCCCCCGTCCGTCCAAGCACGAAGAGAAGGTGAGCGCCTACCTCTATGATTTTGGACGCAAACTCGGGTTGGAGACCATCCGCGAAGAGTGCGGGAACATCATCATTCGCAAACCGGCCCATCCGGGTTGCGAAAACAAGCGGGCTGTCATTCTGCAGGGCCATATGGATATGGTGCCGCAGAAAAACGCCGATGTCAAGCACGATTTTGAGAACGACCCGATTGAGACCTGGGTGGATGGCGATTGGCTGAAAGCCAAAGGAACGACGCTCGGAGCCGACGACGGTCTGGGCGTGGCGATGGCCCTCACGGTGCTTCAGTCCAAGGACCTCAAGCACGGCCCGGTCGAAGTGCTGGTGACGGTGGATGAAGAGACCGGTCTGACGGGCGCCAACCTGCTGGCTTCGGGCCTGTTGCAGGGCGAGATTCTCCTCAACCTCGATTCTGAGGAAGAAGGGGAGTTGTGCATCGGTTGCGCCGGTGGCCTGGACAGTGCGGTCAGCGGTCGTTACAAGGGGGTCGAGCGTCCCAATAATACCGTTTGCATTTCCCTGTCCTTCAAAGGCTTCCAGGGAGGCCATTCCGGTACGGACATCAACTTGTACCGGGCCAATGCCAACAAGGTGGCCGCGCGTGTGCTCCATCGGGTGCTGAGCGAGACGGATGCCCGCCTGGTCTATATGCAGGGCGGTACCCTCCGCAATGCCATCGCGCGTGAGTGCTTCAGTTATCTGTTCGTGCCCGAGACTTCGCTGGGCAAGGTCCGCAGCGTTGCCGAGGATGAATTTGCCAAAATCCAGGCGGAATATGCCATTACCGACCCGGACGCCAAGATGGTTTTCGAGCCCAGCAGTTCGCTGCCTTGCCGTCCCGTTTCCGTCGAGCCTGAGATTGCCCTTTCCTTCTTGAAGGCCTTGCTGGCCTGCCCCGACGGGGTGGAGCGTATGTCCAGCAGCGTGCCGGGCCTGGTCGAGACCTCCAACAATATGGCGATGGTCAAGGTGGCCGACGGTGAACTGATGGTCAAGACGCTGATGCGTAGTTCCGTGGACAGCGCCAAGGAGGCCCTGGCGACCAAGTTGAAAGCCGTTTTCGAACTGGCAGGCTGTCAGGTGGAATTTACCGGCGGCTATTCCGGTTGGACGCCCAAGCCCGATTCCGACATTGTGCGTCTGATGGTCGAAAAATACAAGGAACAGTACGGCGAGGAACCGTCCGTGGTGGCTATTCACGCCGGCCTGGAGTGCGGTATCATCGGTGGGAAATATCCCGGACTGGATATGGTCAGTTACGGTTCTACCCTCCGCAGTCCCCATTCACCCGATGAGCGTGCGAGCATTTCTTCGCTCCAGCGCACCTGGAAGTTTGTTTCATCTGTATTGGAAGCGATTCCGGAAAAATAATGGATTACGGTGTTCACGAAGAGTGCGGGGTGTTTGGCGTCTATGGGGTGCCCGATGCCGCCGGCTTGGTCTATTATGGTTTACATTCCCTGCAGCATCGCGGCCAGGAAGGTTGCGGCATCGTAGCCTGCGGGGAGGACGGGGCTTTGCGCCGTGTCAAAGGCGAGGGACTGGTGCAGGAGATTTTCAATGAATCCAAATTGGCTTCCCTGCCCGGTTCGATGGCCATCGGTCACGTCCGCTATTCTACGACCGGCGGCAGTTGCATCGAGAATGTCCAGCCTTTCCTTTTCCGTCACGAGACGGGGGATTTCGCCCTGGCTCACAACGGCAATATCGTCAATTCCGCCTTGCTCCGGCATTACCTGGAGCGGCGGGGGAGTCTCTTCCAGTCTTCTTCCGACAGTGAGATTTTGGCCCACCTGATTCGAAAGGAAGACAACGACCCGCACCGTCCCCGCATCGACGCCATCAAGGAAGCCTTGAATATGATTGACGGCGCGTTCGCCTTCCTGATTATGACGCGCAACCGCATCTATGCCTGCCGGGATAAGCACGGCCTGCGTCCCTTGTCCATCGGCCGTCTGGGAGAGGGCTATGTCATCAGCAGCGAGACTTGCGCGATGGATGCGCTGGGGGCTACGTTTATCCGGGAGGTGAATCCCGGGGAGATTGTCACCATCGACTATCACGGCTTGCGCTGCAACCCTTATTCGGAATATAGCCACCATTTCCTTTGCGCGATGGAGTACATTTATTTCTCCCGTCCGGACAGTGATCTGGAGGGACGCAATGTGCACGGATTCCGCAAAGAGTCGGGGCGGTTGCTCTATGAAGAAGCCCCCTGCGATGCGGATATTGTGGTGGGCGTGCCCGATTCGAGCCTGAGCGCGGCGATGGGTTACTCGGAGGCGAGCGGGATTCCGTATGAAATGGGCCTTATTAAAAATAAATATGTAGGACGCACCTTTATCCAGCCGTCCCAGGCTTTGCGCGAAAAGGGGGTTCGGATGAAATTGGCGGCGGTCAAGTCCATCGTGCGTCACAAACGGGTGGTGCTCATCGACGATTCTATCGTCCGGGGAACGACTTCGCGGCGCATTGTCCGTATGCTGCGGGAAGCGGGAGCGAAGGAAGTACACCTGCGCATCGCCAGCCCGCAGATCACCAGCCCGTGCTTCTACGGCGTGGATATGTCCACCTACGACGAGTTGCTTTGCGCCCACCACCAAGATCTGTCCGTCATCAGCGAGAAGCTGGGCGCCGACTCGGTCGCCTTCCTTTCGGAAGAAGCGCTGTTCAAGGCCGGTCACCGCAGCGAACTCTGCCTGGCCTGCTTCAACGGCCGCTATCCCACCAGTGTCTACCAGCGCATCGAAGACGCCAACAAAGACCTTCGCTGAAATATTGCTGAAACTATTTGCATCAAGATTGGCGTTGCTGAAAATCTTGAAATTTCCTACAATTTGCACGAAAAATGTGCAATAAAATTTGCAAATCAAAAAAAACTTCGTACCTTTGCATCCGCTTTCCCCAAGAAAGCAGAGTTCTTTAGAATTTTGATGCTGAATAAGCCGTTGCGGAAAATTCGTGCAAGCCGAGCGAAAAGAGAGCTTGCTATCTTTTCCGAGGCGCCGCCGAATTTAGCGCAAATTTCTTCGAAATTTGCGGAAATAGCTCAGTTGGTAGAGCACGACCTTGCCAAGGTCGGGGTCGCGAGTTCGAGTCTCGTTTTCCGCTCAAAAAGCACTTCAGCTATCGCTGGGGTGCTTTTTTCGCGAAAAACGCTTGACTGCGCCAAGTTTTTTCTTTTAACCCCTGTCCTTCGGACATCCCCTGTCAGGGAATACCGCCTTCGCTTCGCTTTCGGCGGGCGACTCCGTGGCTCAATTTTCTGCGATGATGTGCACGAAAACGGTCGCAAGGTGGGTGTTTTTCATGCCTCGGCGACCGATTTCGTGCATTTTTCAAGTCATTCTAAAATTGTTATGCCTCGGCGACCGATTTCGTGCATTTTTCAAGTCATTCTAAAATTGTTGGTATGGAGAAAAACTACCGACTTTTGGGCCAAAACGGTAAATTTTTCGTCGATTTGGCACAAATATAAAATTATAATCAGCCAAACTCGGGTCAAAATAGGCTTCTCTGGCTGATTACTCCATCCGGATCGCGTTGATGTTCCTTCCGCACTTGAACCCTTCTCGTCTGGCAGAGAAGAAGGAAGTGTCGAGGTAGGTGTCAATGCCCGAAATCCAGATATTCTCCTCCTTTACGCCAGATTCCGTGAGAATCCATTTGTTCGCTTCCCAGAGATCGATGTGATGACCGCCAGACATAGGAGCGCCGTCGCCGCGACCTTGGAATGACCAGATCGCGTCCATAGGAAATCCAGATTCTTCGAACATCGTGGCCACCTCTTCTCCGACCTGAAAACTGAGAGGGCCGATGGAAGGACCGATGACTGCCACAAGATCTCCCGGGTTGGTCTTGAATTTCGTCTCCATCATTCGAATCGTCTTAAGGGCTATCTTCTGTACGGTCCCTTTCCAACCGGAATGAATGGCGGCTATGACGCGGTTTCGAGGGTCGCTGAGAAGGATGGGGACGCAGTCGGCCGTCCTTACTCCTATCGAAACGCCAGGAAGATGGGTAATAAAAGCATCGTAGCCCTGCAATTCGTCCCTGGTTGTGTCCGGCCGTTCTATGACAGCGATGTTAGAACCGTGCACCTGAGCGCCTTGAATGACAGGATAAGGAAGGACGGATTCCCTCCGGGTAGTAAAAGCATCTACGCCCGGGCCAAGAGAATAATGAAGGAGAGACTGAAACATGATGCGAAGATACTCAAAATGCCCGATAAGATGGAAAAAAACTGACATCTTGAAAAACAGACAGAGCGGAGTGGTGGAGAGGAGAAATAAGAACAACAGGACCGGGATATTATGAGAGCCTTTTGCAACTTCGTCAATGCCAAGACCCCAGAATACTTAAGTTGGGCTGCACTAGGGAAGAATGATATGGCTTATTTAGGGAATCATGCTAAGAAGGCAGGTATTGACCGAGAGCTCGCATGGGAATGCTCAAAGGATTATCTAAAGCATCGTTTGGGATTGGATGATGCGGAACAGGTTAGAGAAAAAGTAAAAAGTGCATAATCCCTTGGAATCTCAAATGCTTGTTCTGTTATGGATGATTCTTTCTGTAATATACAATAGTTCGTTAACTTTTTCCCAGGCATCAATCGCGAAGAAACAGGACGCCCCGTGGCGCATAGCTCCTCTTGATTATTATTATCTTTTTTTCTAACTTTGTACTTATATACACCGACGATTAGGATTACACCCCAAACCGAATGAAACGTAACGAATACAAAGAGCCGTTGACGAGCATCGTTGAGCTACAAAGTCATAGTCAAATGCTGGTAGGAAGCACCGGTAATGAAAACGCCGGAGCTGAGAACTACATAGAACAACCCGGACTATACTGGTAATAACCCCTGCTAAACGAAGATCGAGATGACAATTACTATGAAATATTGGAGGATGTGTGCCTTCGTATTGGCCGGCACTTTTATCATGGCTTGCTCACAAGAGGACCTGCCCAATCTTCAGCCTGAGACCCCCTCCGGAAACGTAGTGATCCGGACCGCGACCATCAATATGGAAGGAGAAGAACCTACCCGTGCTCTGACCGAGCATGGCGTAAAGACATTCGAAGTGGGAGACAAGATTGCCGTGATTTACCAGAATAATGAAGGTTTTTTTACGAAGGCTGTGGCAAACCTTGCAACGGGCGACATCACGGACGGAGGCAAATCAGCCAAAATCACGGTGACGCTGACCAATCCAAAGGCCGACGGCTCCGTGAGGTATTACTATCCTTCCTCAATGGTCTGGGATAATGGTAACGAGAATTACGATCCGCTCTATAGCGAGCAGGATGGTACGCTCGGTAAAATTGCCAGCAACTTCGACTATGCGAAGTTTGAAGGTACTTTGGCTGGTACGGAACTCCCTTCCGGTACGCTGGCCAACCAGCTGGCCATCTGCAAGTTCACCATCAAGGACGGCGAGAGCACCGACATCACCAGTGACGTCACCAGGCTGACCATCAAAAACGGCTCCGACGTGTATTTCATCACCCCCTCGTCGCTTGACAATATCTGGGTGGCCCTGAAGCCTATTTCCTCCGGCAATATCGACATTTATGCCGCCAAGACGTGGGCGCTCTACAAGAAGACCGTCAACACCACCCTTGCCGCCAACACGCTGACGCCCATCACCGTGACCTCCCAACAGGTGGAAGGGGCCCTTTCCGGACTCTTCAGCATCAACGATAACCACGACCTGGTATATTTCTCACAGGGCAACCTGCAGGCACAGTGGGACGGCACCAACTCCTACTGGACATGGAAGTTCGCTGATTATCAGCACGAGTACATTAAGAATCTCCAAGCCAACGTCAGGCCAAAAAGTCCTGAGAATGGTGACAAAATAGACCTCTTCGGCTGGAGTACCGGCACACTTGATAACTTTTTCGGCATC
>CADAFY010000007.1 GCA_902787255.1 uncultured Bacteroidia bacterium | reverse complement strand
CCTCCGCCACGGACAAAGACCTCACCCGCCTCCTTGGATAGCCCGCGAAGGCTGAAAGCCAAGCGGCATAATACGAAAAAAGACTGGATTTCTCCAGTCTTTTTTCGTACCCAGGGCCGGGATCGAACCGGCATGCCTCGCGGCACTGGTGTTTGAGACCAGCGCGTCTACCGATTCCGCCACCTGGGCATCGCTTTCGGTAGTCCCCCTATGCTGAGGAGGCTGATGCGGGTGCAAAGATACAACTATTTTTTTAATTCCCTAATAATTTTCGTAACTTTGCGGCCCGATTCGGATTACGTCCTCAGACGACAACCGTTTTTTATGAACATTATGGCTCAACAGAAGAAAATTCTCATCTCACAAAAAGCCGCTTTGGCCAACTCCCCGTACACTCCGCTGATGGAAAAGACGGGCGCAGCCATCGATTTTATTCCCTTTTTCCGCAACGAAGCGCTAAGCTCGCGAGAGTTCCGTGCGCAACGAATCAACTTGGCCGAATACACGGCCATCGTGTTTTCCTCCCGCACCGTCATCGACGCCTTTTTCAAAATGGCGGAGGAATTGCGCGTCAAGATTCCCGAGACGATGAAGTACTTCTGTTCGACCGAAAATGTGGCGCTCTACCTGCAGAAACACATTGTGTACCGCAAGCGGAAAATATTTTTCGGGAACGGCACTCCGGACAGCATCATCGCGTCCATCGGCCCCCGTCACACGGGAGAAAAATTCCTGATTGCCACCTCCGGCAGCCTTTCTACGGACATCACGCGCGCTTTTGAAAAAACGTCAATGAATGTCACGGCTGCTATGTTTGTCAAGCCGGTTTCCGAAGACATCAGCAAGGTGGATTTGCACGCCTACGATGCCATCGTCCTGTACGCCAGCGCCGATGTCCATTCCCTCTACGAGAATTTCCCGGATTTCCAGCAGGGAGACATTCAGTTCATCACCTTCGGAAAATCCGTTGTCAAGGCACTGGAAGAAAAAGGACTGAGCATCGCGCTTTCCGCCCCCACGCCGCAGATTCCCTCTATCGTCAAAGCGATTGAGATTTTCCTGAACCGCTAATATGGCAGACGAACGCCCGGCATCCGCGGCGCCCCGCCAGACTTTTTCCAAGAAAGAGCGATTGTGCGCCAAGAAAGACATCACCCTTTTACTGAACAAAGGGCGGTATTTTTCGGTGGACGGAATCTTCCGCGTGTGCCTGTTGGAAAGAAAGAATGAAGGCGAGACGGCAGGACAGACGGAGAACCCGACCCAGTCCTCGAACCCGAGCGCTGCAAAAGCCCGGCTGCTGATCAGCGTACCCAAACGCCATTTCAAGCGGGCGGTGCGCCGCAACCTGCTCAAACGACGCATCCGGGAAGCCTACCGCCGCAACAAGCCGGAAAGTTCGGTGGATATGATGGTCATCTACCTGCCCGCTGAAATTTTGGAGTACGCCCAAATCGAGGCGGCTATGCGGAATGTCGTCGCCCGCGTTGACGAACTCGCCAAACGGGAAACGCACCTTAAGACAGAACAACGATGAGCGCCAAGGAAGTTTTGAAATGGATCGGCAACGCCCCTTTCCTGCTGGTGATTGCGTTCTACCGCACCTGCATTTCTCCGTTTACGCCGCCCGCCTGCCGTTTCACGCCCACCTGTTCGCAATATGCGATGGAGGCGTTCAAGAAATACGGACCGTTCAAGGGACTCTATCTGAGCGTCAAGCGCATCCTTCGCTGCCGTCCCGGCGGCGGCTCCGGCTACGACCCCGTGCCTTAGAAGCTGTTTTGATTCTTTTGATAAAAAGATTTATGGATATATTTTGAGATAGATTTTCTTCTTGAAGAAGGAGTGTAGTGTGGGCTACACGACTGATGAAAGGAGGAAATATAGCCAAAATAGAACATAAAGATGAAAATTAAAGAGAATCAAAACAGATTCTTAATTCCACCTGAAGGTATAACTGGCCCCGAGGCGAAACCAGATACCGGGTTGGGGGACATTGCCGTAGTCGTACCAACGCTTGTTCAGCAGATTGTCCGCCTGGAAATACACGCGGAAATTGTCCGCATTCCAACTCAGTTGGGCATCCAGAAACGTACAGGGCGTATAGGAAACAAACTCACCCGTCGGCACCAGGCCGTCGTAGCGTTCATATACCCCGACGCGGTCCTGCCAGCGGCAACTGAGGTTGAGAAACAACCGGGACCAGAGCCGGATATCGGTCTGGACAATCAATTTATGGCGCAGGTGATTCAAGGCATAGAGCGACTGTACATTCTCCCCGACATCCTTGCGCTGATCAATGTGGCTGTAGGCAATCTGGACATTCTGCCAGACAGACCAGCCCAGCAATTGCGGGAAATCCAGGCGCAGGGTCAATTCCTGGCCGAAGGCGTGCAGGCGGGTGTGGTTGACGCTTTTCCAATCTGCCTCCGGAGACTCTTTGATCCAGTCTATCAAATCCATTCCATAGTGGTACCAGGCGCTGACGATGGCCCGCACTCCGGGGCGAAGGTATTTGACACCGACTTCTGCCGCGTGCATTTTCTCGGATTTCAAATTCTTGTCTGCCTGATGCCCGCCCACGGAATAATACAGTTCGGTGAAAGTCGGCACGCGATAAGACGCATTATAATTAAGGTATATTTTCCAATCCCGGAGGAAACGGAAACTCACATCCGCACCTGGATAGACGCCCCAGCCCTCCTCGCTGCCGGTATTGCGGGCTGCCGTCAGCCCGACGGAAGCCGTAAACCAGTTGAGCGTCACATTGTGCTCGGCATAGAAGGCCATTTGCGTACGGTTGAGCCCCACGACGTACACCCCGTCCGGCCGGGAAAGAGGCTCGCCCAAGTTGGTACTGACGATACCTTCGTTGCGAAATTCCGCCCCGAACGCCGTACGGCCCGCCACCGTCTCGAACCAGGCCCCGAGGTTGGCGCCCAACACATTGGTACGATGATAATTGAAAGGATAGGCCTCCGGCTTGCCCCGGAACAGTTCAAAACGGTCCTGGGTATGATTCCAGTAAATCAATGGTTTAAGGTGAAGGAAACCGGCGGACACATCGGCACCGATGGCCAGGTAACTCTTAAGAATGTGCTCAAATTGGTCATCGTAGCGGGCGCTGTAAAAGGTGTTGGAGCCGAAATCTTTCAGACTCACGCCAGCCTGCCAGAAAAGTTCCTTGTAGCCACCCCGGTAGAAGGCCTTGACAGACTGAAAGTCCCCGTTGAGCGTACCGGCGGCGCTGCGGGTGTACCCGTTGGATCGGTTATAAGACAGGGACAGGCTGTTGTGCCAGTCCCCCGTCCGTATGCTCGTTCCGGTCCCCGCCCCGAAAGTCAGGTAGGAACCTCCGTCTAGATGCGCGCTCACCTCGCCTTCAAAAGGCTTTCCGCCCGAAGCGCCCGCGCCGTCCAGTGCAGACTCTCCGACAGAAGTTTTGGTTATGATATTGATGGCCCCCAATAAAGAAGAAGTCCCGTACACGCGCGAAGCGGGCCCCTCGATAATCTCGATTCGCTCGATTAGGCTGATATCGACGGGAAAATCGGCGGCATTGTGCCCGGTCTGGGGGTCGGAAACATTCACCCCGTTCAAAAGGATGGCGATTTGGTCGAAAGAGCCTCCGCGGATGCTGATGTCTGTCTGCATACCCTCGACACCGCGCTGACGTACATCCACGCCGACGGCATACTTGAGCAAATCATTGATGGTAACGACGGGCAGCGACTGGATGGCAAGACTGTCGAGCACCGTCACGATGCGGGCGCTCTGCCCCAACTGCACCGGCGCACGGCTGCCGGTCACGGCCACCGCTTCGAGGTTTTTGGGAGATTCCTCCGCCTCACTTACTTCCTGCGCACGACCCTCAAAAGAGAGCAGCAACAGTAACCCTATCCCCCACCAGCTCTTGAAACGCCGCATAAATTTAGTATTTCAGGCTGCGGACCTGCTCGCCTTTGGTGTTGAACACGCGGATATCGATGCCCTTTCCTTCGGCGATAACCACATCCATACGTTCTTCATCATCATTGACGACAATGGGGAAATCATTGCCGCAAGCGCCCTTCTCACGAACAAAATAACAATGATGGTGACCGGAAAGCATCAGTTGCACCCCTGCCTCGTTGAGTACGGGAACAAAGTTTTCGTTGGCCCACTTTTGGGCATACCAACTGCCCTTGTCGTTGATGGTCGGAATATGAATCAGACAGACTTTGTAGGGAGCCTGGACGAAAGACGGATCCTTAACCGCATTTTTGAGCCAGACAAGTTCCTGGGCGCGGTATTGGTCGTACATCGCGTGCCCGGAATACTCCACATCGGCATCGGGTTTGTCTTCTCCCGCATCCAGCACCAAGAAAGCCACCGGTCCCTCACGGAAGGTATAATAGAATTGTCCGTTGGTCGTAGGGAACACCTCCGGGGTCAGTTTCCAGTCCATTCCGCGGCCTTCGTGATTCCCCCGTACAAAAACGACAGGCATATTGGCGGTCAGGTTGATAATAGGTTGGAAGGTGTATTTGATGCTGGTATCAATATTGACCGAAGCATTGACAATGTCCCCGTTGAGAAGCAGGAAATCATAATCTGCCGGTTTCACGCCGGACAACAGAGATTTATACAAGTCGCTGCGCTGATGAATATCACACACCATCGCAAACTTGCAGGACTTGGCCGCAGTGTCGAAAGTCTTCATACGGAAAGTTTTCTCCTTCCCCACCCACTGCACCTTGGCCGGGCCGTAGTGAACAGAATTGTTGTGGGAGGCATCTTCCAGTTTCTGACGGTAGATCCGATAGCGGTAGGTCGTCCCCGGCTGCAAGCCCGTAACATCGATGCAGTGCATCTTGCCGCAATAACGTCTTCCGGCCACTGTCTGGTAGAAGGGCTGGCGGACCGAAGCCTCAAAGGCAGTTCCGTCATCCGGCGCTACCTCCACCCAAGCCATCACATCGACCGAGGTCTTGAAAAGCACGGAAAAACCCGTATCGGTAACTTTTTGAATCCACGGACCGTATTTAAGGGTGGGTTCAGCGGCAAAAAGAGAAAGCGCCATCAAAATGGAAGAGAAAAGCAAGACAATTTTTTTCATACCTTAAATATATATATTTCTATCAGGAAAAGGCCTGTTCCTTCCCCCGTGGAGCACAAAGATAAATAAAATTTTCAGAAAAGATTTGTAGAATAAAAAATTATTTATACCTTTGCAGTCCCTTTTGCGGCTTGTGCGGGGAAAAGCAGCTGCCGATGTAGCTCAGCTGGCCAGAGCACGTGATTTGTAATCTCGGGGTCGTGGGTTCGACTCCCTCCATCGGCTCAAAAGAAGTTCTTTTACATTTGGGAGAGTACCAGAGTGGCCAAATGGGGCAGACTGTAAATCTGCTGGCTATGCCTTCGGTGGTTCGAATCCATCCTCTCCCACTCGGAAAAAGTTGCGGGAGTAGCTCAGTTGGTAGAGCATTAGCCTTCCAAGCTAAGGGTCGCGGGTTCGAACCTCGTCTCCCGCTCCAAAAAGAATGACCGCCAGTGTAGCTCAGGGGTAGAGCGCTTCCTTGGTAAGGAAGAGGTCGAGAGTTCAATTCTCTCCACCGGCTCAAAAGATGATACATTATATTTATATATAAGGAAATCTAACTTTAAAAAATTATAAGATTATGGCTAAAGAAGAATTTAAAAGAGACAAGCCGCACGTAAACATTGGTACGATCGGCCACGTCGATCACGGTAAAACGACCCTTACCGCCGCCATCACCACCGTGTTGGCGAAACAAGGTCTTTCCGATGTCCGTTCCTTCGACTCCATCGACAACGCTCCCGAGGAGAAAGAGCGCGGTATCACCATCAACACCGCCCACGTCGAGTATCAGACGGCTACCCGTCACTATGCTCACGTTGACTGCCCGGGCCACGCTGACTATGTGAAGAACATGGTTACCGGTGCTGCGCAGATGGACGGCGCCATCCTCGTGGTGGCCGCTACCGACGGTCCTATGCCCCAGACCCGTGAGCACATCCTGCTCGCCCGTCAGGTGAACGTTCCCCGCATCGTTGTTTTCTTGAACAAAGTTGATATCGTAGACGATCCCGAAATGATCGACCTCGTGGAAATGGAAGTTCGCGACCTCCTCTCCTCCTATGACTTCGACGGTGACGAAGCCCCGGTTATCCGCGGTTCCGCTCTCGGCGCCCTCAACGGCGACCCCACCTACGAGGCCAAAGTGATGGAATTGATGGACGCTGTCGACAGCTACATTCCCATCCCTCCTCGTGACAACGAGAAACCTTTCCTGATGCCTATCGAGGATATCTTCTCCATCACCGGTCGTGGTACTGTTGCTACCGGTCGTATCGAGACGGGTATCATCCACACCGGCGACGAGGTTGAAATCGTGGGTCTCGGCGAAGAGCCCAAGAAGACCACCGTTACGGGTGTTGAGATGTTCCGCAAGATCCTCAACGAAGGTGAAGCCGGTGACAACGTCGGTCTCCTCCTCCGCGGTATCGACAAGAAGGAAATCAAGAGAGGTCAGGTGCTTGCCAAACCCGGCACCATCCATCCTCACGAGAAATTCCAGGCTGAGATCTATGTGTTGAAGAAAGACGAGGGTGGCCGCCACACTCCTTTCCACAACCACTATCGTCCTCAGTTCTTCATCCGTACCCTTGACATTACCGGCGAAATCACGCTGCCCGAGGGTGTCGAGATGGTGATGCCTGGTGACAATGTGACCATCACCGTGGATTTGATCTATCCCGTGGCTTTGAACCAGGGTCTCCGCTTCGCTATCCGCGAAGGTGGCCGTACCGTCGGTTCTGGTCAGGTGACCAAGATTCTTGACTAATCCACAGCACGTTAACTGGTGGGTGCGGCACGTCAGCGTCACACCCACCTTTTTAGGGGAATAGAACAAGGGTAGTTCAGCGGTCTCCAAAACCGTCGATGTGGGTTCGAATCCTGCTTCCCCTGCCAATGTCAAAGGTTACGATTTGACAATGTTTAACGGGCGCCTCCTCCACCGCTTCCAATCGGAGAAGGTGTCTCATTAAAGGTAAAGATGAGTAAGTTTACAAATTATCTTAAAGAGTCCTATGCGGAGTTGACGCACAAGGTCACTTGGCCGACTTGGGACAAGTTGCAGAATTCTGCCGTCGTCGTGATGGTAGCCTCTGTCATTTTGGCCATTATCATCTTCGCGATGGACTTCACCTTTCAGCACCTGATGTCCTTCATCTACAACCTCTAAAACACTATTGACATGAGCGAAAGCACAATGAAATGGTATGTTTTGAGGGCTGTTGGCGGAAAGGAAAAGAAAGCCAAGGAGTACCTGGAAAAAGAAATTGAACGTTTCGGCCTCGGACATCTCGTAGGGCAGGTTATTGTCCCCACCGAGAAGGTCTATAAGGTCAAAGACGGGAAACGGGTATGCACTGAAAGGCTCATTTTCCCCAGCTATGTCCTCATTGAGGCGCAACTCACCGGAGAACTCCAGTACATTATCCGCAATGAGGTGCCCCATATGACGGGATTTCTCACCCAGAAGAAAGGCGACCCCAATCCGGTCCCCCTTCGCGATGAGGAAGTCCGCCGCATTCTGGGTACCCAGGACGAGAATGCACAGTCCGAAGGCGAGACGCTGGTCGATTTCGCGATTGGAGAGGCGGTCAAGATTACCGATGGTCCTTTCAGCGGTTTCGACGGCACGGTCGAAGAGATTATCGAAGACCGCAGCAAACTGAAGATTGCGGTGATGGTATTCGGCAGAAAGACTTTGCTCGAACTCACCTTTACCCAAGTAACCAAAGAATAACAACGTAAAATGGCAAAAGAAGTTACCGGGTTTATTAAACTCCAAATCAAAGGTGGCGCTGCCAATCCTTCACCTCCGGTAGGTCCCGCTCTCGGTTCCAAAGGATTGAACATTATGGACTTCTGCAAGCAGTTCAATGCTCGCACGCAGACTCCTGAATGTGCCGGAAAAGTATTGCCGGTCGTTATCACCGTTTATTCGGACAAATCGTTCAGTTTCGAGGTCAAACAGCCCCCTGTGGCTGTCCAGCTCAAGGAAGCGGCCAAGATTCAGACGGCATCCGCCGAGCCGAACCGCAAGAAAGTCGCGACCATTACCTGGGATCAGGTGAAAGCGATTGCCGAAAACAAAATGCCTGACCTGAATTGCTTTACCCTCAAGTCCGCCATGTCTATGGTCGCCGGTACGGCAAGAAGTATGGGTATCAAAGTGCAAGGCGAATTTCCTGCCGACATCAAATAATAACACGCATTATGGGAAAGTTAACGAAAAATCAGAAAGCGGCCGCCGTCAAGTTTGACGCGACCAAAGAGTACAAACTCTCCGAAGCGTGTGCCATCGTAAAGGACATCACCTATACGAAATTTGACGCTACGGTAGAGCTCGCCATGAACCTGGGTGTGGATCCCCGCAAAGCGAACCAGATGGTCCGCGGTGTGGTCACCCTCCCCTACGGAACGGGTAAGCAGGTGCGCGTGCTCGTGCTCTGTACTCCTGACAAGGAGACGGAAGCCAAAGAGGCGGGTGCCGATTTCGTCGGTCTCGATGACTATATCGAGAAAATCAAAGGTGGCTGGACGGACGTGGATGTCATCATCTGTACGCCCTCCGTTATGGCCAAGGTCGGTGCAATCGGCCGTATCCTCGGTCCCCGCGGCTTGATGCCGAACCCCAAGACCGGTACGGTGACGATGGACATCGCCGCCGCCGTCAAGGATGTGAAGGCCGGTAAGATTGACTTCAAAGTCGACAAGACCGGTATCATCCACACGGGCATCGGCAAGGTGTCTTTCAGCGCCGAGCAGATTCAGGCCAACGCCAAAGCCGTGATTGACGAAGTCATCAAGCTCAAACCCTCTACCTTGAAAGGTACTTATGTGAAGTCCGTGTCCTTGTGCTCTACGATGAGCGCCGGCGTGGCTATTGATGTAAAATCTCTCAGCAGTGCTGAATAAACGACAAGATTATGAGAAAAGAAGATAAAGCCAAAGTAATCGAGTCTATCTCGGCGCAACTTGAGCAGACGCCCAATTTCTACGTCACGGACATCTCCGGACTGAACGCAGAAAACACTTCCAAACTTCGCAGGGCCTGCTTTGAGAAAGGCATCACCCTCAGCGTCGTGAAGAACACCTTGATGGCCAAAGCACTCGAAAAGGTGGCCGATGAGGAAGTGAAGAAAGTACTGAGTTCACTCGAAGGCCCTACGGCCATTATGTTTTGCAATCCTCCCCTCAACGCTCCGGCTCGTTTGATCAAGAAATTCAATGACGAAGGTCTTGAGAAACCTGTCCTGAAAGCGGCCTACCTCGTCGAGAGCGGCGCTTATCTCGGAGCCGACCAACTGG
Organism: uncultured Bacteroidia bacterium; assembly: GCA_902787255.1. Classification (GTDB taxonomy): domain Bacteria; phylum Bacteroidota; class Bacteroidia; order Bacteroidales; family UBA932; genus Cryptobacteroides. The sequence continues at coordinate 11,610 of CADAFY010000007.1, read as the reverse complement.
GTACGCTTTGCTCGATCAAGTCTCGCGAAGAACTCATCGCCGACATCGTGCTTATGCTGCAGCAGGCTGGTGGGCAGAAGATTGCCGGTATCCTCAAAACCTTGGAGGAGAAAAAAGCAGAATAATATTATTAACAATAAAATCATTTTAAATTATGGCAGACATCAAAGTTCTTGCAGAAGAGTTGGTTAACCTTACTGTAAAAGAAGTTCAGGAACTCGCTAAGGTTCTTAAGGAAGAGTACGGTATCGAGCCCGCAGTCGCCCAGGTGGCCGTTGCCGCCGCCGGCGCCGGTGAAGCAGCCGCTGCTGAGCAGACCGAATTCAACGTCATCCTCAAATCCGCCGGACAGGCCAAACTTCAGGTCGTCAAAGCCGTCAAGGACATCACCGGTCTCGGCTTGAAAGAGGCGAAAGACCTTGTTGACAAGGCTCCTGATTCCATCATCAAGGAGAAAGTTTCTAAGGCTGAAGCCGAAGAAATCAAATCCACCCTCGAAGAAGCCGGAGCAGAAGTTGAGGTTAAATAGCTTCGCTTCTCCCCTCGGATAAGGGGTTTCTTACCAGGTTTAGGGCCAGCAGCGGCCCTAAACCTTTTGTCATATTCAGATTTTTCTAAAGGCAGAAAGAATGTCACAAAAGACTAAAGCAAAACGTATCTCTTTTGCGTCCTCCACGAATGTTCTCGATTGCCCGGACTTGCTTGAGGTCCAGTTGAAGTCGTTCAAAGACTTCTTCCAATTGGACACCACGCCCGACAACCGTCGCAACGAAGGCCTTTTCCAGGTTTTCAAGGAGGTATTCCCTATTGAAGATACCAGAAACAATTATAAACTTGAGTTCGTAGACTACTTCATCGAGCCCCCCAAATATACCATCGATGAGTGTCTGGAAAGGGGTACCACCTATTGTGTTCCCCTCAAGGCAAAACTCCGCCTTTCCTGCAGCGACCCCGAACACGAAGACTTCGAGACGAAGATTCAGGATGTGTTCCTCGGGGACATCCCTTATATGACGCCCGGCGGAACTTTTATCATCAACGGTTCCGAGCGCATCATCGTGTCTCAGCTGCACCGCTCGCCCGGCGTGTTCTTCGGCCAGAGCCAGCACGCAAACGGCACCAAACTCTATTCCGCCCGTGTGATTCCTTTCAAGGGCTCCTGGATTGAGTTTGCAACGGACATCAACAATGTGATGTACGCCTATATCGACCGCAAGAAGAAGTTGCCCGTGACCACGCTGCTGCGTGCCATCGGTTTCAGTTCCGATAAAGATATCATCAGCATCTACGACCTTGCGGACGAATACGAAATCAACTCCGAGAACCTCGAGGCCAACAAGGGCCGGCTTTTCGCCGCCAAGGTGCTCAAGGTATGGACGGAAGATTTCATTGATGAAGATACCGGTGAGGTGATTCCCATCGAACGCAGTGAGAGCATCATCGAACGGGGTCAGGAGCTCAACGATGAGACCATCGAGAAGCTCAATGCGATGATTGAAGAAGGCAGCAATGCCAACGTGACCACCATCCTCCTGCAGAAGGAGAGCAATGAGGCCAAGGAATACGAAATCATCTTCAACACCCTCAACAAAGATACGACCAACACCGAAATCGATGCGGTCAACTATATTTATAAACAACTCCGCAACTCCGAGCCCCCCGATGACGCGACGGCCCGTGAGGTGATCGAGAAGTTGTTCTTCTCCGACAAACGGTACGACCTCGGCAAAGTGGGCCGCAACCGTCTGAACAAGAAACTGGGCTTGGACATCGACGAAGAGAAACGCGTGCTGACCAAGACCGATATCGTGGAAATCATCAAGTACCTCATCCGCCTCATCAACGAGAAGGCGGAATTGGACGATATCGACCATCTGAGCAACCGTCGTATCCGCACGGTGGGTGAGCAGTTGGCCAACCAATTCAGTACCGGTCTTACCCGTATGGCCCGTACCATCCGGGAAAAGATGAATGTGCGCGATTCCGAGCAGTTCGCTCCCACCGACTTGATTACGGCCAAGGGTCTTTCCTCCGTGATTAACTCTTTCTTCGGAACGAGCCAGCTGTCCCAGTTCATGGACCAGACCAACCCCCTGTCCGAGATGACCAACAAGCGGCGTCTGTCCGCTCTCGGCCCCGGAGGTCTTTCCCGTGACCGCGCCGGATTCGAAGTCCGCGACGTGCACTATACGCACTACGGCCGTCTCTGCCCGATCGAGACCCCGGAAGGTCCGAACATCGGTCTGATTTCCTCGCTCTGCGTCTATGCCCGCATCAACGACCTCGGTTTCATCGAAACGCCCTACCGCAAGGTGGAGAACGGCAAGGTGGACCTGTCCGAAGCCGGATGCAAATTTATGAGCGCGGAAGAGGAAGAGGGACAGATGATCGCCCTCGCCAACATCAAGATGGACAAGGATGGCAACATCCTCGACGACCGCATCCAGTGCCGCCTCGAGGCTGACTTCCCGGTGGTCACGAAGGAAGAGGTCAACTATATGGACGTTGCGCCCAACCAGTTGGCTTCCGTCGCGGCTTCCCTGATTCCTTTCCTCGAGCACGACGATGCCCACCGCGCCCTGATGGGTGCGAACATGATGCGCCAGGCGGTTCCCTTGTTGAGCCCCGAGGCCCCCATCGTGGGTACCGGCCTGGAAGAGCGTGTCTGTATCGACTCCCGCACCCAGGTGATGGCCGAGAAAGACGGCGAAGTCATCTATGTGGATGCAAACGAGATTCACATAAAATACAAGAGGAGCAAAGACGAGGAATTCGTCAGCTTCACCCCGGATATCACGGTGTACAAGATGCCTATCTTCCGCCGTACCAACCAGAGCACCACGATTCTGCTCAAACCTGTCGTCCGCAAAGGCGAAAAGGTGACCAAGGGCCAGATTCTCACCGAAGGATATGCGACCCAGGACGGCGAACTCGCCCTCGGACGCAACCTGAAAGTGGCCTTCATGCCTTGGAAGGGATACAACTATGAGGACGCTATCGTGATTTCCGAAAGGATGATTCGCGAGGACATCCTCACCTCCGTCCACGTGGATGAATTCTTGACCGAAGTCCGCGAGACCAAACGCGGTCCCGAAGAGCTGACGGCCGACATCCCCAACATCAGCGATGATGCGACGAAGGACCTTGGCGAAGACGGTATCATCCGCATCGGCGCCCACGTCGAGCCGGGTGACATTATGGTCGGTAAGATTACGCCTAAGGGCGAGAGCGAACCTTCTCCGGAAGAGAAACTCCTGCGGGCCATCTTCGGTGACAAGGCCGGTGAAGTCAAGGATGCTTCCCTCAAAGCGTCTCCTTCCCTCAGCGGTACGGTCATCAAGACCGCCCTCTACAGCAAGGCTTCCAAGGAAGGACGCGGCACCCGCAGCGATCAGAAGTTGCTCATCTCCAAGAAGGAAGAAGAACTTCGTCGCGTGCTGGCCAACCTCCGCAGCAAATTCATTGACAAACTCATCGTTCTGGCCGCCGGCAAGAAGAGCGCCGGTATCAACGACCTCTACGGAATGGAAGTGATTGCCAAAGGCAAAGTGATTACCGAAGATGCCCTCAAAGACATCAAGGATTACGACAACATCATTTCCAGCAAGTGGACCTCCGACAAGAGCGCGAACACCCTTATCAAGGATTTGATCAACAACTATTGTACGGCTTGCAAAGTGGCATCCACGGCTTGCAACAAGGAAATCGACCGCATCAAGATCGGCGATGAACTGGGCAACGGCGTGATGAAGCTGGCCAAAGTCTATGTAGCCCGCAAACGGAAGATCCGTGTGGGTGACAAGTTGGCCGGACGCCACGGTAACAAGGGTATCGTCGCCAAGATTGTGCGCGATGAGGATATGCCGTTCCTCGAGGATGGTACCCCCGTCGATCTCGTGCTCAACCCGCTCGGTGTGCCTTCCCGTATGAACCTCGGCCAGATTTATGAGACCGTCCTCGGATGGGCTGGCAAACAGCTCGGTCTGAAGTTCTCCACGCCTATTTTCGATGGTGCGTCCCTTGAAGACATCTGCGCCTACACCGACAAAGCCGGTGTGCCCCGCTTCGGTAAGACATATGTCCGCGACGGCGGTACGGGCGAATGGTTCGACCAGCCTGCCACGGTGGGTGTGATCTATATGATCAAACTCGGCCACATGGTCGACGACAAGATGCACGCCCGCAGCATCGGTCCCTACTCGCTCATTACCCAGCAACCGCTCGGCGGTAAGGCCCAGTTCGGTGGTCAGCGTCTGGGAGAGATGGAGGTCTGGGCTCTCGAAGCCTTCGGCGCCTCCAACATCCTCCAGGAAATCCTCACCGTCAAGTCTGACGACGTGACCGGAAGAAGCAAGGCCTACGAAGCGATTGTCAAAGGCGACCTGATGCCTACGCCGGGTATTCCCGAATCGCTCAACGTGCTCTTGCACGAACTCAGGGGTCTCGGCCTCAAAGTGACTTTGGACTAATAGCTTACGAAAATTTTTAAAGAAATATGCCTACCTATAACAAAGAAAAGAAGGCTAAGACCAACTTCGACAAGATTAGCATCTCTCTGGCTTCTCCGGAAGAGATTAAGGAGCGCTCGTCCGGCGAAGTTTTGAAGCCGGAAACCGTCAACTACAGGACATACAAACCTGAAAAAGACGGACTCTTCTGCGAGAAGATTTTCGGCCCCACCAAAGACTACGAGTGTTTCTGCGGAAAGTACAAGAGAATTCGCTACCGCGGCATCGTCTGCGACCGTTGCGGTGTGGAGGTCACGGAGAAGAAGGTGCGCCGCGAACGGATGGGTCACATCGAACTCACCGTCCCCGTCGCCCACATCTGGTACTTCAAATCTACGCCGAACAAAATCGGCGCGATGATCGGTCTTCCTTCCAAGAAGTTGGAAGCCGTCATCTATTACGAGAAGTATATCGTCCTGCAGCAAGGTAAATCCAGCCGTCCCAAGATGGAACTTCTCTCCGAAGAAGAGTATTGGGAGGAGATGGACCGCCTTCCCGAGAACGACTCCCTCAAAGATGACGATCCCGACAAGTTCATCGCCGAAATGGGTGCCAGCGCCATTCTCAAACTCCTTCGCGAGATTGATGTGGACGCCCTCGCCCACGAACTGCGCGCCAAGATTGCCACGGAGAAATCCCAGCAGAGAAGGGCCGAAGCCCTCAAACGCCTGACCATCGTCAAGTGGTTCCAGGAGTCCAAGGGCATCAACAGCCCCGAATGGATGATTCTCCAGGTGATTCCCGTCACCCCTCCCGACCTGCGTCCCCTCGTTCCCCTCGACGGCGGCCGTTTCGCCACCTCCGACTTGAACGACCTGTACCGCCGGGTGATCATCCGCAACAACCGTCTCAAAAAATTGATCGAGATTAAGGCTCCGGATGTGATTCTGCGCAACGAGAAGCGTATGCTCCAAGAGGCTGTCGACTCCTTGCTGGACAACTCCAAGAAGTCTTCCGCCGTCAAGAGCGAGGCCAACCGCGCCCTCAAATCCCTGTCCGATTCCCTCAAGGGTAAACAAGGCCGCTTCCGTCAGAATCTGCTCGGTAAACGTGTGGACTACTCCGCCCGTTCCGTTATCGTCGTGGGTCCCGAACTCAATATGCACGAGTGCGGTCTGCCGAAATATATGGCGGCCGAACTGTACAAACCTTTCATTATCCGCAAACTCATCGAGCGCGGCATCGTCAAGACGGTCAAGAGCGCGAAGAAGATTGTGGACCGCAAGGACCCGGTCATCTGGGACATCCTTGAAAATGTGATGAAAGGTCACCCCGTGCTGCTCAACCGTGCTCCGACCCTGCACCGTCTCGGCATCCAGGCTTTCCAGCCCCGTATGATCGAAGGCAAGGCCATTCAGTTGCACCCGCTCGCCTGTACGGCTTTCAACGCCGACTTCGACGGTGACCAGATGGCTGTTCACCTTCCGCTGGGCAACGCTGCCATCCTTGAGGCGCAGATGCTGATGCTCGGCAGCCACAACATCCTCAACCCGGCCAATGGTACGCCTATCACCGTTCCTTCCCAGGATATGGTGCTCGGTCTGTACTACATCACCAAGATTCGTCCGGGCGCCAAGGGTGAAGGCAAGACCTTCTATGGTCCCGAAGAAGTCATCATCGCCCTCAACGAGAAGGCTATCGACATCCACGCCGAAATCAATGTGCGTATGCCGGTGGACAAGATGGATTTGAGCAAAGGCACGCAGATTGTCAAGACGACAGCCGGCCGCATTATGGTCAACAAATTCGTGCCTGATGAGGTTCCCTTTGTGAACGAGGTGTTCGGCAAGAAATCCCTCCGGAACATCATCTCCCTCGTCATCAAGAACACCGGAATTTCCCGCACGGCGAAGTTCCTGGACGACATCAAGAACCTCGGTTACTATATGGCTTTCAAGGGCGGTCTGTCCTTCAACCTCGAAGATGTGCTCATCCCTGAGGAGAAACAAGCCCTCATCGAGGATGGTTACAAGAAGGTCGGCGAAATCAAGGAGCAATTCTCCTGGGGTTTGATTACCAACAGTGAACGTTACAACAAGGTTATCGACCTTTGGACCAGCATCGACCAGCGTCTCGGCCAGGCGGTGGGCAAACAGATTGCCAACGACAAGCAGGGCTTCAACCCCGTCTATATGATGTTGGATTCCGGTGCCCGTGGTTCTACATCCCAGATCAAACAGCTCTGCGGTATGCGCGGTCTGATGGCCAAGCCGCAGAAATCCGGCGCTTCCGGTGCGGAAATCATCGAGAACCCGATTATCTCCAACCTGAAAGAGGGTATGTCCGTGCTCGAGTACTTCATCTCTAGCCACGGTGCCCGTAAAGGTTTGGCAGATACCGCCCTCAAGACGGCGGATGCCGGTTACCTGACGCGTCGTCTGGTGGATGTGTCCCACGATGTCATCATCAACGAGGAAGACTGCGGCACGCTCCGCGGCCTTATCGCTACCGCTATCAAGAGCAAGGATGAGGTGGTTGAAACGCTTGGCGAGCGCATTCTCGGCCGTTGCCCCGTGCATGATGTGTACAATCCTCTGACGGGAGAACTCATCGTGGCGGCCGGTGACGAAATCACCGAAGGCATTGCGGCGACCATCGAGAGCCTGCCTATCGAGCAAGTTGAAATCCGTTCCGTTCTCACCTGCGAAAGCCGCAAGGGTGTCTGCGCCAAATGTTATGGCCGCAACCTCGCGACGACCCGTATGGTGGAGAAAGGAGAAGTGGTCGGCGTGATTGCCGCCCAGTCCATCGGTGAGCCGGGTACCCAGCTGACGCTCCGTACCTTCCACTCCGGCGGTACTTCTTCTTCGTCTGTTGCCGACAGTTCGATTACCTCCAAATACGACGGTAAACTGGTCTTCTCCGAATTGCGTACCATCAACCGTGAATTGGAAAATGGCGAGCATCAGGAAGTGGTCGTGAGCCGCACGACGGAAGTCAAGATTATCGACGAGAATACGGGTATCACTTATTCCCAATACGATATTCCTTACGGTTCCATCCTCTTCAAGAAAGATGGTGACAAGGTGACCAAGGGCGATTTGATCTGCCAGTGGGATGCCTACAACGCCATCACGATCATTGAGAATGCGGGTACCATCCGCTTCGAGGATATGATCGACGGACAGACCTATCGTGAGGAAATCGGCGATGAATTCAGCCAGGTCCGCGACAAGGTGACCATCGCTTCCCAGGATAAGAACAAGACTCCTGCGATTCTGGTGGTCGGCGAGAACAACGAGATTCTGCGCAAGTACAACCTCCCTGTGGATGCCCACGTAATGGTCAGCGACGGGGATGTGGTCAAGACCGGTGATATCATTATCAAGATTCCTCGTAAGTTCGGTAAGTCCAGCGATATCACGGGCGGTCTGCCGCGTATCACGGAACTCTTCGAGGCCCGCAACCCGTCCAACCCTGCTATCCTTTCCGAAATCAACGGCGAGGTCACGATGGGCGGTATCAAACGCGGTAACCAGGAAATCACCGTTACCAACAAAGATGGTGACAAGAAGGTGTATCTGGTGCCGACTTCCCGTCAGATTCTGGTGCAGGAGAACGACTATGTGAAGGCCGGTATGAAGCTTTCCGACGGTGCTATCTCCCCTACCGATATCCTGAACATCCTCGGTCCCGTGAAGGTCCAGGAGTACATCGTCAACGAGATTCAGGAGGTGTACCGTCTGCAGGGTGTGAAGATCAACGACAAGCACTTCGAGATTATTGTCCGTCAGATGATGCGCAAGGTGAAGATCGAAGATCCCGGCGATACGGACTTCCTGCAGGAAGAACTGGTCGACAAGGTAGTCTTCCGCGACACCAACGACAGCCTCTATGGCAAGAGTTTCATCGAGGATGCCGGAGATTCTGAGAAGTACTTCGCCGGTGACATCATTTCTTCCCGCGACCTCCGTGCCGAGCAGTCCTCGCTGGAGCGCCAGGGCAAGAAGCCGCTGAAGGTGCGCGATGCACGGCCCGCTACGGCCTGCCAGATGCTCCAGGGTATCACCCGCGCCGCGTTGAAGACCGACAGTTTCATCTCTGCCGCTTCCTTCCAGGAGACGACGAAGGTGCTGTCCGAAGCCGCTATCCGCGGTCGCGTGGATACGCTCGAGGGCCTCAAGGAGAATGTCATCTGCGGTCACGCCATCCCGGCCGGTACCGGTCAGAAGGAATTCCAGGAGATTCTCGTCAGTTCGAAGAACGACGCCGCCGAACTCAATCTCGAAGAGTTCTAGGGCTCCGACTCGACACGCTCGCAGCGAAAGTTCGCGACGCGAACCCACTATATGAAAAGCCGCCGGATTCCGACGGCTTTTTTCGTGGCGCATCCCCTTGCTCGGCAACAGTTCGCGCTCGACAAACGATGTTGTGGAACACCCATTGCCAGAGAGGCCTGTGGAGCAGGTCGGCCTGGATACCCCTGGCCTTCGAACCCACCCCTATCCAGGGCAATATGCCTCACAGGGCCGTAGAATGTAGGTCGGCCTGGATAGGGTCTTTGTAAATGGCACAAAAATTACGCGCAACAGCCAAAATGTTTTTTGCATTATACAATTGTTGTATATATTTGTATTTTAGAAAATACACTTGATATGGAGAAGTGATTGAAAGCGCCGTATTCAGAAAGATACCTTTGTGGGCGTTCGGATTTCTTTATTAAAAAATAGTCATTGCATATGAAAAAGTTGGTTGTTTTGTCGGGGTCGGGGATCAGCGCCGAGAGCGGAATCAGTACGTTCCGCGGGGGCGGAGGTCTGTGGAACAATTATCGCGTCGAGGATGTCGCGTCGATTCAGGGGTGGTACCGCAATCCGGCCTTGATGCTGGAGTTCTACAACGGGATGCGGGCTGACCTTCCCCATCACGCGCCCAACCTTGCCCATACTTTATTGGCAGAGTTGGAGAAAGAGTATGCCGTGACGGTCATTACCCAGAATGTGGATAACCTGCACGAACGCGCGGGCAGCAGCCACATCATCCATCTGCACGGGGAGGTCACCAAGGTGCGGCCGGAGGATTGTTACACGGACAAGGACGGATACAGTCTCCGCTATGTCCGGGACATCGCCTACGGCAGCATCCAATTGGGAGATACGGGCGGCCCTAACAAGCGGCAGTTGCGTCCTCATATCGTGTGGTTCGGCGAGGCGGTCCCCAATATCTCCGCTGCGGCCCGCGAAGTTTCCGAAGCGGATATCCTCCTGATTATCGGCACCTCACTGCAGGTCTATCCCGCCGCCGGACTGGTCTCTTATGCGCCAAACAAGTGCCGCATCTTCGTCATTGATCCGGGAGAGGTATCAGCACACGGCGCCACGCACATCCAGGCACCGGCTACCGAAGGAATGAAGGAACTAGTCAAGATGCTATAGGGGATTTTTTGCTTTTCTCTCAGCTTTTATCTATGTTCCCGCTGCGCGGGTAGATACTCTCGCCTCGGATAAGCAAATTTTTTTGCTTATCTCTCGGCTTACTCGTATCTTTGCAGCGAGATTCGGCGAATGAGCCAGCGCGAACCGTCCGTCCGTGGCGCCTCAAGCCGGGTCAAGTGTAACAGGTACCACTCTAAAAACTGCAAAAATGAAAGAGAAGTTCTCGCCTTTATTTCTATTGATGGCCGTGACGTTTATCGTCTGTCTGGTCGCGTCCAACCTTTTCGCCGCCAAACTCATTCACGTTTTCGGGCTTGACTTGCCGGGGGCCGTCCTGGTCTTTCCCATCTCGTACATCCTCAACGACTGCATCTGCGAGGTGTGGGGCTACCGCAAGGCGCGGCTGGTCATCTGGCTGGCTTTCGCGATGAATTTCTTCGTGGTCCTTTTCGGCCAGTTGCTGGTCTGGATGCCCGCCGCACCTTTCTGGGACGGCGCCGAGCACTTCAACTACATCTTCCACCTGGCGCCGCGCATCGCGATGGCTTCCTTGCTGGCGTTTTTGCTCGGTTCGTGGCTCAACGCCGCCGTGCTGAGCAAGATGAAAGTTGCGTCCGAAGGCCGTCTTTTCGGCATCCGCGCCATCGTCTCCTCCCTGGCGGGAGAAGGAATCGATTCCTTGATCTTTATGCCCATCGCTTTCTGGGGCCTGCCTGTCGGGACGCTCGCCACGATGATGCTGTGCCAGGTCACTTTCAAAGTGGTCTATGAGATTCTGGTGCTGCCGCTGACCGCCCGTGTGGTCAACTGGGTAAAAGTCCGGGAATCCGTGGACACTTTCGACAAAAATATTTCTTACAATCCCTTCAAGATTGCAGATTTTTAGTTGCTTTTTTCTATCTTTGCGGATGATTGTATTCATTCGAAAAGATATATGAAAAAAGTACTCTCCACCCTGCTGCTTCTGCTGGCCGTCCTCTCCGTGTGGGCGCAGCGGATCAATGTCCGTGAAGAAGTGCGTGCCGACCGGAACAAATGTTCCGGACTCGACGGGCTTTATGACTGCACGCCCCAGGCGCTCAGCGCCGCCCCCAAAGGCTACGAGGCCTTTTATGTCAGCCACTACGGGCGCCACGGTTCCCGCTACGCCTACACGCCCCGAACCTATGGGATGATTGTCCGTATGTTGAAGGCCGAGAATGAAAAGGATGGATTGACTGAATTCGGGAAGCAGATTTATGCCCGTATGCTGGCCTTCAATGAGACGGCGGAGTTGCACGTAGGAGACCTTACCCCGCTGGGCTGGGAGCAACATCAGTACATCGCCAAGACGATGATTCACGCTTTCCCGGGCGCTTTCGGCAAAGGAGCCCGCGTGGATGCCGTTTCTTCACCCACCCCGCGCAGCATCGTCAGTATGGGGTCTTTCTGCACCCAGGTGGCCCGTCTGTGTCCCAACATCGCCGTTTACGAACACCAGGGCATCTATGAGATGCAGGCGACCCGGCCCAACCACAAGACCAACCCCCTCCGCTACCAGGGTCCGGAACTCATCATCCCCTATGCGGAGAGTTCCGAGGATTATTTTCTGCGCCACTTCCCCTCTTACAAAGAGGTATTGGCCCGGATGTTCAAGGATACGGACCGTTGTCTGGGCGGACGCACACCTTTCGAAGTCTTTTTCCAGTTGTATATGCTGGTGGGCGGGATGCAGAGCCTGCCGGAGG
>CADAFY010000006.1 GCA_902787255.1 uncultured Bacteroidia bacterium | reverse complement strand
AAAGAAATAATAGCCATTATCAAAGATATCCAGGCTTCGCCAACAGAATGCGAATGGGTAGAGATAAAGCACGATAACGGTGACCCGGAATCTATTGGAGAGTATGTCTCAGCCTTGGCGAACGGTGCGGCATATATGGGACAATCCCGAGGCTTTATGGCCTGGGGATTGGATGATAATACGCATCAAGTAATTGGGACAAAGTTTAACCCCAAAAGTGCCAAGTATGGAAATGAGGAACTTGAAAGCTGGATATCACATGGGCTGAGCCCGCGTATAGACTTCTCCTTTCAAGAAATATCCCTTCCGGAGGGTCGGGTTGTCATTATGATGATAGATTCTGCAGGGAATACACCCGTTAAGTTCAAGGGGACTGCCTACATTCGTGTCGGTACGTACAAAAAGAGGCTTGCAGATTATCCTGAACGCGAAAGAAAAATATGGCAGAATACCCAGAACAGCTCATTTGAAACGAAGATTGCAAAGTCTGCCGTATCTGCTGATGAAGTTTTAGCCCTTCTAGATTACTCAAAGATTTTCAGTTTGTTACACTTGCCATTCCCCGATTCGAAGGTGGCCATTATTGACAAATTGGCCGAAGAGCAGTTAATCGTAAGAAGGCAATCATGTTTTGATATCACGAATCTTGGAGCTATTTTATTCGCGAATGATTTGAAGCAATTCGAATTGTTAGCGAGGAAGGCTATAAGGGTCATCTTCTACAAGGAAAATGACAGGATTAACGCTATCAAAGAGCAAGTTGGCGGGAAAGGATACGCTGTTGGATTCGAGGGACTTGTAGACTATATCAGTGCAAATTTACCTGTTAATGAAGAGATAGGGAAAGCTCTTCGCAAAGAGATACCACTGTATCCACCAATTGCAATTCGCGAATTTGTTGCCAATGCTTTGATTCATCAAGATTTCTCAATTGGAGGTTCTTCCCCGATGATAGAAATTTTCTCGAATCGAATGGAAATTACAAATCCAGGCAAGCCATTGATTGATGTTTTCCGTTTCATCGATCACGCTCCAATTAGCAGGAATGAAAAGCTTGCCTCACTAATGAGAAGGATGAATATTTGTGAAGAAAGAGGGAGTGGTATTGACCGCGCTCTCCAGCAATGTGAGATCCATCAGCTTCCTGCACCAGACTTCCAGCGTGATGAATTGTTTACCAAGGTGATTATGTTTGCCCCGATGACTCTTCGCCAGATGAATAAAGAAGATAAACGCAGGGCATGTTATCAGCACTGCTGTTTGGAATATCTTTCTGGGAAAAAGATGACCAATGAGAGTTTTAGGGGGCGTCTTAATATTAGCGATGAGAATTATTCCATAGCATCGCGTATTATCTCTGATACAATCGCAGCCAAATATATCAAATTAGACGATGCTAAGGCTTCTTCCAAGAAATATGCGAGATATGTTCCGTTCTGGGTGTAATCTTATGTGACCGTTATGTGACTAAAGAGCTTTTTCACTCTGTTAAATTGTTGATTTTCAGCACTGTTTTATATGATTATTATGTGATTAAGCTTGAAGGTACCGAAGTCACGAATGGGGGCAAAAAATTACGCCCAACATTTCAAAGTTGGGCGTAAAAATGGGCGTAAGTCGTTAACTTACTGAAAATCAGTAGTCGTTTGCGGTGAGAGCGAGATTCGAACTCGCGGAACGGTTACCCGTTCGGCAGTTTAGCAAACTGCTGGTTTCAGCCACTCACCCATCTCACCAAAGTTGGGCCTGAACCAAAACTTTCCCTTTAGGGACTGCAAAGATACGAAAGTTTTGGAATTATCCAACAAGTTTCGGGATATTTCTGAAGTCAGACAACGCCTCAATTGTGTCTTTGACGGTATTAAACCGGTACTGATTGCCCTGCCACCCACTCGGCAAAGCGGCGTAGGCCTTCTTGGATGGTGGTTTGGGGCGTGAAACCGAAGTCACGGCGAAGGGTGCTGACATCGGCGTAGGTGACGGAGACATCGCCGGGCTGCATCGGCATCAGGCGGGTGTGGGCCATCGCATCGAATTCGGGCGGCAACAGGCCGGCATCCTGGAGGGCGCTCTGAAGCATACGGACAAAGTCCAGCATTCCTACAGGCCGCCCGCTGCCTATATTATAGAGACGGAAGGGAGCCGATGCCTCGACTGCAAGACGGGGGGCCTCCGGCGCCCCTCCTACGCACAAGGCTGCATTCCCGGCGGCAGGTCCTCCTGCCAGTACACGGACGATGCCCTCAACGACATCATCGATATAGGTAAAATCCCGGCGGCACTGCCCCTCGTTATAAAGTTGCACACTTTCCCCCCGCAACCACTGCTCCGTAAATTTGAAGTAGGCCATATCGGGGCGCCCAGCCGGACCATAGACGGAGAAAAAGCGAAGTCCCGTCGCGGGAAGGCCATACAAACTCGAATAGACATACGCCAGCGACTCGTCGCAGATTTTGGAAGCGGCGTACAGACTCACGGGCTGGTCCACCGCGGCGTCTTCCCGAAAAGGAACCGCGTTGTTCTCCCCATAGACACTGCTGCTGGATGCGAAAACAAAATGCCCCGTTGAATGGCGGCGGCAAGCCCCCAGGACCGCATAAAAGCCCCCCACATTGCTTTCTATGCAAGCAGATGGATGCGTTATGCTGTAACGGACCCCCGCCTGGGCCGCCAGATGAACAACTGTGTCGAAGTGATATTGTGCAAACAGGCTTTCCAGCAAGGCCTCGTCGCAGATATCGCCCTTTACGAAGCGATATGCCACCGGAGAAGCCGCGGCCAGACTGTCAATCGTACGCAAACGGGATTCTTTGAGCGAGACAGGATAATAATCATTCAGATTGTCCAAGCCCACGATGCACGCGGCCGTACCCTCTTTCAACAGCCGTCCCACCAGATGGGAGCCGATAAAGCCGGCACTGCCCGTAACAAGAATCCGTTCCAAAGCACAGGATAGTTAGACGCTGTTTTACAAAACAACTTCCTAATAGACCATTCCGCTGAAGCCCATAAAAGCAAGGGCCAGCAGGCCGGCGGTAACCAGCGCGATAGGAACGCCCTTGAAGGATTCAGGAACCTTGTTCAGAGAGAGGTGCTCGCGCAATCCGGCAAACAGAATCATCGCCAGGCCATAACCCACGGCGGTCGCAAAGGCATAGACCGTCGCTTCGGCCAGGTTGAACAAATGCGGCTGTCCGCCGAAGAAAGAGAATTCCTTGGTCACCACATTGAGGGCCACGCCCAGCACCGCGCAGTTGGTCGTAATCAGGGGCAGGAAAATACCGAGGGCTGCATACAGGGCCGGACTGATTTTCTTCAGTACGATTTCCACCATCTGCACGAGGGCCGCAATCACCAGGATGAATACGATGGTCTGCAGATAGGTAATCTGGAACAGCAGCAGCAGTTTGTTGAGCAGGAAGGTCACCACCGTCGCCAGGGTAATGACGAAACAGACGGCCCCGCTCATTCCCACGGCCGTATCAATTTTACTGGAAACCCCCAGGAACGGGCACACCCCCAGGAACTGGCTCAGCAGGATATTATTGACAAATATCGCAGAGATAATAATAAATAGATATTCCATATGTCTACTTCGTTACTTTTTTAAACAAAACAAGCAGGTAGGCCAGCACGATGAATGCACCCGGCGCCAGCACGAACGCGAGAATGTTGTACTCGGAAGGGATGAATTTCCATCCGAAAAGACTTCCGCTGCCCAGCACCTCCCGCACCAGACCCAGCAGGGTCAGCGCCAGGGTAAAACCGAGCCCGATACCGATGCCGTCCAGCGCGGAATCCACCACCCCGTTCTTGTTGGCAAAAGCCTCGGCACGGCCCAGGATGATGCAGTTCACCACAATCAGCGGAATGAAGAGGCCGAGGGTCTCATAGATGTCCGGCACATAGGCCTGCATCAACAGTTGGAGCAAGGTCACGAAGGTCGCAATGACCACGATGTAGGAAGGGATGCGCACCTTGTCGGGAATGAAACGCGCAATGGCGGAAATCGTAATGTTGGAGAAAATGAGCACCGCCATCGTAGCCAGGCCCATACTCATTCCGTTGATGGCTGAGGTCGTCGTCGCCAAGGTCGGGCACATACCCAGCAGCAGGACGAAAGTAGGATTTTCCTTGACAATCCCCTTGGTAATAATGGATAACTTACTCATGGCTTTCCTCCTTGACAGTTAAAACTTGATAGACGCGGCAGGCCTGCTCCACGGCTTTGCAATAGGCACGGGAAGTAATGGTGGATGCCGTAATCGCATCGATGTGTCCCCCGTCCTTGCGGACTTGAAGGACTTTTTCCGCAGGGTCGAAACGGTCGAACTGACCTTTGAACGAAGGATCGGTGCAGTTGGCACCCAGACCGGGCGTTTCATTGTGGGACAGCACGGAGGTACTCCAGACCCGTCCGGCGTCATCGAAGCCCACCATCAGTTCCAGCGTACCGCCGAAGCCGATGACCGGAGAAACGATGGCATAGCCCACGACGGAAGTATCGACCGAAGCCGTGTAGCACACAAAATCGGTCCCGTCCATCGAGACCACTTCGCTCTCGGCCTTTTCAAAATCGGGAAGAACCTGGGCGAGGGTCGCTTTTGTCTTTTTCTGCTGGGCATCCGCAATCGGCTCCGCCGTCAGGTGGCTGACCAGCGCAAGCAGCGCCGAACAGACCAGGCAGATGGTCAGCAGACACAGGGTCATATTCTTGAAAGAAGATTTCGCAGCCATTACTTCGCCCTCCCGAATTTAGGTTGATGACAATAACGGTTGATGAGGGGCACGAAAGCGTTCATCAGCAGAATGGCGAAGCTCATACCCTCCGGATAGGCTCCGAAATAACGGATGAGCATCGTCTGCAAGCCGATACCGAAACCATAGATGACGCAACCGGTGTTGCTCATCGGACTGGTCACATAGTCGGTGGCCATAAAGATGGAACCCAGCAGCACGCCGCCCGTCAGCATATTGAACAGCGGATCGGTATAGGCCGAGGGATTGATGAAGGAGAATACCATACTGACGCCGATGATGGTCGCCCAGATGGACAAGGTGGTCGTCGCTTTGATGACTTTGCGGGCCAAGAGGTACACAAAGCCCAGCAGCAGGGCCAGGGCGCTGAGTTCTCCCGCACTTCCGCCCACGCGGGCGAACAGCATTTCTTTATAGGAGAAGGAATGGGCGGCGAAAATCTCGTCCAGCGTCATTCCCGAGCGCAAACCTTCGCTCACGATGCCCAGGGGCGTAGCGCCGCTGACCGCATCGACCTGCGAGAAGCCCCAGGCGGAGGAAATGCTCGCCGGAGCGCTCCAGTCCGTCATAATGGACGGGAACGAAACCAGCAGGAACACGCGGGCGGCGATGGCGGGATTGAAGACATTCTGTCCCAGGCCGCCGAAGGTCATCTTGACCACGCCGATGGCGAAGACCGAACCGATGACGGCCACCCACCAGGGGCAGGAAGCCGGCAGGTTGAGCGCCAGCAACAGGCCGGTCACGGCCGCCGAACCATCGCGCAGGGTAGAAGGCGTATGCTGCAGGAAGCGCTCGATGGCGACTTCAGTCAGCATACAGGCGGCGATACATACAGCCACCAGCAACAGTTCCGCCCAGCCGTAGAAGACGAGCGAAACGAGGGTGGCAGGCGCCAGGGCAATCAACACATCCCGCATAATGGAAGCGGTAGACGCCGGCGCGTGAATATGGGGAGAAGGAGAAATTACAAAAGCCATATCAAGAATCTGATTTAATTTTTTTGATAAAAAGATTTATTGATATATTTTGAGATAGATTTTCTTCTTGAAGAAGGAGTGTAGCTTGAACTACACGACTGATGAAAGGAGGAAATATAGCCAAAATAGAACATAAAGATGACAATTAAAGAAGATTAAATCAGATTCTTAGTTTTTAGGTCTTGATTTAATGATTCGCAACATATCTCCTTTGGCGATACGGATGGTATCGAGCAAAGGCAGGTTCGCCGGGCAGGAATACTGGCAGCAGCCGCATTCGATGCAGTCGTGGACGGCATTCTTTTCCAACGCCGTAAAGTCGCCCGCTTCGGCCAGTTTCTTGAGCAGGAAAGGCTCCAGCCCCATCGGGCAGGCATCGGCGCAACGACCGCAACGAATGCAGGGGCCTTCGGGACGACGAAGCGTCTGGTCGGCCGTCAGGTACAGGATGGCGGAGGAACCTTTGACCGTAGTCGCATCCATACGGGAAACGGCCTTGCCCATCATCGGGCCGCCGCTGATGATTTTGGCCGCCCCTTCGGGCACGCCGCCCGCCTGCTCCGCAATGAAAGACAAGGGAATGCCGATACGGAACAAGTAGTTGTGTTGCTTTTCGGCAGGCAGGCAATCCCCCGTCACGGTCAGCACATTGGTAATCAGAGGTTTATTCTTCTGTACCGCTTCATACACGGCCAGGGTGGTGCCGATATTCTGGACGACGGCGCCCACATCGATGGGAAGGCCCATCGACTTGACTTGACGGCCGGTCAGGGCATCAATCAACTGTTTCTCGCCGCCCTGCGGATATTTTTTCTTCAGGGGACGGATTTCGATATTGCGATAGGCGGGATTGCGGTCGGCCATTCCGGAAAGGAGTTCGGACAAATGTTCGATGGCTTCGGGCTTGTTCTCCTCGATGCCGATGATACAGCGGGGGCCGTCCAGCACCTTTTGCATCAACGCCGCACCGACCAGCACCTCGGCTCCTCGTTCCATCATCACGCGGTAGTCGCTGGTCAGGTAGGGTTCGCACTCGGCGCCGTTAATCAGCAAAAATTCGGCTTTCTTGCCCGGAGGCGGAGCCAACTTGACGTGGGTGGGGAAGGTCGCACCGCCCAGACCGACGACGCCGTTCTGTTTGATGCGGTCCAAAATCCAGGCCTTGTCTTCGGGGAGTTCCGTCACCAAATCGGGCGTACGGTCGATGCTTTCTTCCCATTCATCTCCCTCCACGACAATTTCAATATGGGTGACTTTGTTGCCGGCGAGATCCTCACGGGGACCGACGGACTTGACGGTACCGCTCACCGGGGAATGAATACAAGCGGAAATAAAACCGCCGGGCTCGGCTATCAACTGACCGACCTTGACCGTGTCGCCGGGAGCGACCAAGGGTTTGGCCGGGGCGCCCAAATGCTGGGCCATCGACACATAGACCTTATCGGGCAGGGGCAGCACCTCAATGGGGCAGTCCCGGGAGATTTTCCGGTCATCGGGGTGAACGCCCCCGATGGAAAATGTTTTCAGTTTCTCCATCACGCTTCGGTTTTAGGGGTTTGAGGGGCTTCAGCCGCAGGTTGGGCGGCGGGTTGGGGAGCCGGCTTGGGGGCCGGTTTGGGCGGGAAGCCTACAGCGTGAACAGCGCCGGTCGGACACTCTTCCACGCACTTCTTGCACAACTTGCACTTGGTAAAATCAATATAGGCGAGGTTGTTCTCCACCGTAATGGCTTCGTGCGTGCAGGCCTTGGCACATTTGCCGCAACCGATACAAGCCGACTGGCAGGCCTTGCGGGCGATACCGCCTTTCTCCTTATTGACACAACGCACATACACGCGGATACCCCGGGGACCTTTGTTGCGCAGTTCGATGACGCCCTTCGGGCAGGTCTTCACACATTTGCCGCAGGCAGTACACAGGTTCTCATCCACCACGGGAAGGCCGGTCTCCGCATCCATTGACAAAGCTCCGAAGGGACAGGCGGCCACACAGTCGCCGCAGCCCACGCAACCGTAGGCGCAGCCCGTGTCTCCGCTATACAGGGAGGCTTTTACCCGGCAGGAAAGTTTGCCGTCATAGACATTGGTTCGGGGGCGGGCCTGGCAGGTCCCGTTGCAGCGTACCACGGCCACCATCGGGGCCTTGGCCGTCGCTTCGATTCCCAGCACGGCAGCGACTTTTTTCATCACCTCGTTGCCGCCGACCGGACAGAAGTTCTCATCGACATTGCCCTTTTCCACACAGGACTGGGCAAAGGCCCGGCAACCGGCAAAACCGCAACCACCGCAATTGGCACCGGGCATCACCTTCTCAATCTCGTCGATGCGAGGGTCTTCTTCCACCTTGAACTTGGAAGCGACCCCATACAAGATGATGGCCAGCAAGGCGCCCAAGGCGGTCAACAGGACCACCGTCGTGATCATTGCACTTGACATCATAATTGTTTAAAGATTTTTTCCCATTTCGGACGCAGCAGGCGCAAACCCACATAATAGAGGACGAGAGCGACGAAAGCGCTGAGCGCAGCCCAGCCTTCCGCCAGTCCCGCCGCGCTCACCGCGCACAAAACGGACAGAAACAGCAATATAGGATAAAAATAGGAAAGCCTGACGGCCTTATGTGCCAACGAAACGGGCAGGGAGCAGGATTGCTCCATCTCTTCTTGATGCCGCCCGCACAGGAATTGCGCGTGACAGCCCGAACAACCCGTATGAGACTCCTTTTGCATCAGTGGAAAGAAGGATCCCCCATTTCAGAGAAATCTACATCCTCGTCCAAGGGCATAGAATTCATCGAAGACTCGGAAATGGTCTCTTCCGGTGCAGCGGGTTGCGCGGCGGATTCCGCCATGAAACGAGCGTCCTTGGCATCGGAGAAACGTGCCTCCGAATCGTGGAAAATCAGTTTGATATCACCAATCTCACCATTGCGGTGCTTGGCAATAATCAAGTCCGTATCGCCCTTGGCAGCATCTTCCCCTCCGAGGCCTTGATAGTCATGACGATTGAGGAACAACACCATATCCGCATCCTGCTCGATGGAGCCGGACTCACGCAAGTCACTCAGTTGCGGGCGGTTGTTGCTCTTTTCCCGCTGGACGGCGTTACGGCTCAACTGGGACAGGGCGATGATGGGAATATCCATCTCCTTGGCGGTCGCTTTGAGGGTACGGGAAATGGCCGCTACCTCCTGCTCACGGAAACCGCGCAGTTCGGGCGGTCCCTGCATCAACTGAAGGTAGTCGACGACCACCAGGCGGACGCCTTTCTGTTTGACCAGTTTTTTGACCTTGCTGCGGAATTCCATTACTGGCAGCGAAGGGGTGTCGTCAATATAGAGCGGGGCCTGGGTGAGAGCGGCAATCGAAGCCTCCAACTGGTCCCATTCCCCCATCTGCAACTTAACACCACCCTTGATTTTCATCGCATCCAGGTGGCTCTCGGAGGTCATCAAACGCTTGACCAGTTGCTTGGCCGGCATTTCCAAGGAGAATACCGCCACGGGAACGTGGTGGTCCACGGCGGCGTTGCGGGCTATGTTCAGGGCAAAAGCCGTCTTACCCACGGAAGGACGGGCCGCCAAAATAATCATATCGGAGGCTTGGAAGCCCAAGGTGATTTCGTCCAGGCTGGGAAAACCGGAAGGCACGCCGGTATATCGGTCGGTCGCATTTTGCGCCGCTTCGATATCATCCATCGCCTCGCGGATGACCTGTGCGATGGTCTGAGCCTCTTTGGTGACATTGTGGTCAATGGCATTGAAAATCTCCGTCTGCGCCAGGGCGATGAGGTCCTCCATATTGACGGCGTCATCATAAGCCGTTCCCAAAATCTTGATGGTGGCGGCTATCAACTCCCGCTGGATAAATTTCTGCTGAACAATGTTGCAATAGTATTCCAGCATCGCGCCGGCCGTAATGTTGTCGGTCAACGCAGCCAACCATTCCGGGCCGCCGATTTCATCCAGAGCGATGACCTCCATTTCCTTGCCGTCCTCTTTCTTCACAAGTTTGAGGGAGGCGAGTTTTTGGGAAACGGTCGTCAAATCGACGGGGCGGTGGGTATTGAAGAGTTCCTTGACCGTCTCATAGACAATCCGATGCCGCTGGTCATAGAAAGCGCGGACGTCGGGAATCAGCGCGAGCACATCCTCCACACACTCATAATCGAGCAGCAGAGAAGCCAAAACAGAACGTTCAAAATCAAGAGCTTGGGGTGGAGTTTTTCCCATCCCAAGCCCTACTTCTTCTATTTTTGCGGACAAATCAGCCCGCCGAGGTTTCGCCTTGGCTAACGTGGTTTTTGCCATTGTCTACTCCTGAGATTATTGTTCTTTGTTGACCAGGATACGACCGCAATACTCGCAAATGACCACTTTCTTACCCGAACGGATTTCGACCAGACGCTGGGGCGGAATAATGTGCATACAACCGCCGCACGCGTTGGCTTGATAGATACCAACGACAGCCAGGTGGTTGCTGTTGCTCTCACGGATGCGGTCATAAGCGGCCATCGTCCGCTCGTCAATCTGAGCAGCGCAACTCTTTCTCTTGGCCTGCAAGACCTCTTCTTCCTCCGCTGTAGAAGCAATGGTTGCTTCCAAGTCAGCCTTTTTGGCGGCGAGGTCTTCCGCAATGATGTTCCGTTTTTCCGCAGTGATTTCCAGACGCTCCTTCAAACCATTGATGGACGACTTGGACTCATCGATGCGCTTTTTAGCAATCTGGATGAGCAGATCCTGGTTCTCAATCTCCTTGTTGATGGCATCATACTCACGGCTGTTCTGAATCTGATTCTCCTGAGCCCGGTATTTCTCCAGGGTGGTCTCTCCTTCGACAATCGCCGCTTTGTTGCCGTCGATGGAAGCTTTCTGCTCATCAATAGCCGCATTGATGTTGGCAATCTTAACATCAATCTGCTCCAGTTCTTTTTCCAAAGTCTGTACTTCGAGGGGCAGTTCACCGCGCAGGCGCACCAGACGATCAATGGCGGTATCCGTCAACTGAAGTTGATAGAGCACCTCCAATTTTTCGGGAACGGAATCCGCAGAACCGGCAAAGTTTTTCCCGAGGGACACAAAAGTTTCTCTTTTGTCAATCGGGGTCTCTTTTGTTTTAGTCTTTTTCGTAGCCATATATTGTAGATATAATATTTTCGCGAACCGCAAAGTTAGAAATTTTCGCGGATATCACAAAGATTTTCTTACTTCCTCCAATTCTTTTCGGATCGATTCCAGGGTTTGGCGCAAGAGCGTACGGTTGGAAACTTCCTTTTTTTCGGACTTCAAGCGGGCGGCAGCCCCGTCCATTGTCATTCCGCACTCTTTAATCAGATAATGCAGCTGACGCAAAACATCCAATTGCTCCGGTGTGTAATAACGGTTGCCCCGGGCATTTCGCTTGGGGTCCAGCAACTGCGGAAAATAATTGGTCCAATAGCGCACCAGGGTAACGCTCTCCCCCAATTCGCTCGCCACCTCTCCGATTGAATAATACAGTTTTTCCATCCTATTTATATATATTATATTAATCCATTGAACGGCCCGTACTGGCGGACAAGATCACCACATCGGCATACTCCTTCGGCATCAGGTCCGCAAAAAAGAAGGAAACGGGATCCAAAGTCAGGGTGTCGCGCATCACTTCGTAGTGCAAATGGGGCGCAAAAGAATTGCCGGACATACCGACCGTCGCAATGACCTGACCTTTTTTTACTTTCGCCCCTTGACGCACTTTGATGTCCGACAGATGAGCATAACTGCTGCGATAGCCGCCGTTATGCTGAATGATGACCTGGTTGCCTTGTTTCTTGCGAGAATGAATCACGTTCAAGACCACCCCGTCCGCCACACACAACACAGGATCGCCCGAAGCCGCCATCATATCCAGTCCGTAGTGGGTGGTGGGCACATTCGTGAACGGACTGACCTTCATCCCCACGCCGGCACCGGTCCTCACATAACTGAAATTCTTCAGCGGAAGTTTCATCGGAGGGCAGACGAAAGACGATTGAGCGGCCAGTTCATAGATGCGGCGAAAATCCGCCTCAATGGCACGCGCCCGCTCTTCATTGCGGTCAATCTTCCGGGCCGTCGTCGCTTCCAGGGTCTTTTCCGCGATGCTGTCCCCGAGTTCCAACAAAGAAACCTTCGCCATCCGGCTGTCAAACGGTGCGTTGGTATGGAAGATTTTTTCGTACAGTTGGTCATCCCTGTTTTCCAAACCCGAAGTCACATCTTCCAGCCGTTCCAGGCGAACCACCATTTCTTGATAGCGTTGTTCATAAGCCTCGTTTTCACTCTTGAGTTGTTTTTCCACATCCGAATCGATCAGCAAGGCGAAGATGACATAGTATACCAAAGAAAGGGACACGGTCACCACCAGGAACAGCAGTACCTTCATCAGCATTTCCATCCCCGTCATCCGCTTCTCACGGACCTGGAAATCACCATCCACTTTATAGACGCGCTTTTTCTTGAGGAACTCAAACATAATCTACTTCCGTTTGTGGATGGTTTTGCGGTCCTTATGAACCGGCTGAATCAAATCGGAAGAATGTCCCGTCTGCTCTTCGCGCGCCTTGACCATCTGCGCGTATTCGTCCAGCGGAATCTCCATATCCATATAATTGACGGGATTGACATAATTCCCCTTATACATCACTTCATAGTGCAGGTGCGGGCCGGTGGACTTGCCGCTGTTGCCGCTTTGGGCGATACAGTCTCCCCGGCAGACTTTCTGACCCGGCTGCACCAATATCATTTTCAGGTGGGCATAACGCGTTTTATAGCCGAAGCCGTGGTTGATGATGACCGAATTGCCATAGCCGAACAATTCGTTGCGCACCGATTCTACCGTTCCGTCTCCCACCGCATAAATGGAATTGCCCGGGTCCATCGCAAAATCCTGCCCCGTGTGCATCTTCATATAATGGTAGAGAGGGTCGCTGCGCCGGCCGAAAGGACTGGACATACGGAAACGGATGCCGGGATAAAAAGGCGGGACGGCCGGTACGCAGGCAGCAATGTCTCCGCTCTGACGCGCCATCTGATCCACTTCGTCGTAGGATTTACTCTGGACATACGCCATCTTGGTCAGCAGGTCCAATTCCCGTACATTGTTGTACAAATGGCCGCTGTGGTCGCTGGCACGCAATTCCGTATAGCGGTTGATGCCGCCCAGGCCCGACAGGCGCTCGTCTTGACTGATTTCCGTCATACCGAAAATGGTCCGGTACACCCCGTCGTCGCGCAGACTGAGTGCATCGAGCCGATGACGGCAGTCCTCCATCTGAGAAGCCATAATAGCCATTTTCCCTCCCCACTCCGCATTTTTCTTTTTCAAGAAAGTCGTCTTGGGCAGTTCAAGCCCCAGCACGCCGGCATAGAGCCATAGGTAAAAGATAGCGACAAGGAGGCTCCCCAGCAAGAAGAGAGCGCCCCGGCGGGCGCGTTCCTGCCAGGTAATGATGTGTTCCCGATAATCAAGCGTACCGGGATCAAAAACATAGTCCTTGTTTTTCTTGCCCATCGTTTAACCCAGGCGCACGGCCTTATATTGTTCCGGTTCGTGAAAACCGCGTAAGAAGTCTTCGACACCCATCCGGCTCTTGCCCGAAAGTTGCACTTCGGTCAAGGAGGCCCATCCGTCCGCACAAGCGATACGCAGATGGGTCTTTCCGTCGCTGGCAACCGTTCCGGGAACCGGCTTCTCTCCCGCGAACGGAACGGCCTGTGCAAAGAATATCTTGAGGCTGCGGGCCGGCTTTCCGTCCGCTTCCAGGGTGGTGAAAGCAGCAGGATAGGGGCTCAGGCCGCGGATGAGGTTGCACACGCGGGCCACCGGCTGTGACCAGTCGATATCGCACAGTTCTTTCGTAATCTTCGGGGCCGGTTTCAATACTTCCGCGCCCTGAATGAAACTCTTTTGCAGCCGCATTTCGATCTGGCCGTCCAACAGACCGTCCACGGTCTGGACGACGAGTTGCGCACCCATCGCCATCAACTTGTCGTGCAGGGTGCCGGCCGTATCGTCGGGAGTAATACGGCAGTTTTCCCGCATCATAATATAGCCCGTATCCATCCCGCTGTCAATCTTGAAGGTAGTCACGCCCGTGATTCCCTCCCCGTTGATAATGGCCCAATTGATGGGCGCCGCACCCCTATACTGGGGCAGCAGGGCCGCGTGCAGGTTGAACGTGCCCAGACGAGGAATCTCCCAGACTTCCTGAGGCAGCATACGGAAGGCGACCACCACCGCCAAATCCGGCTTCCAAGCTTTATACGCATTGAGAAAATCTTCATCCTTGAGGGATACCGGTTGCAGGAGCGGCAGTCCGTGTTCCACGGCAAATTTCTTGACGGCGCTTTCGCCAACTTTCATCCCGCGCCCGAAAGGTTTGTCCGCCACGGTCACGACGCCTACCACTTTATAGCCGGCATCCAACAGGGCCTGCAAGGACGGAACGGCAAACTCGGGCGTCCCCATAAATACAATTCTTGTCTTGCTCATTTTACCACTAATCTTATCCCACCATTTCTTAAAGAGCCGTTTGAGAGGCTCTACATTGATAATGGGCGCATCGTTGATGGCTTTCCAGGTCAGGAACATCCCGACCGGCATCAGCACATAGGAAGAAATGAACACTCCTTCCACCGCTGAGACCGCCCCGTCCTTCGCTAATTTCGTGCCGGAAATGTCAATCACCCAATAGGCCACAAAAAAGAGAACGGAAATAATGGCGGAAGAACCCAGGCCGCCTTTGCGGATATAGGCCCCGATGGGCGCTCCGATGAAAAAGAAAATGAAACAGGCCAGGGCAGTCGCCCATTTCTTGAGGATACCCACATCCGTCCTGCGCAGGATATACACATCCCGGAAGGTGTCCCGGCTGAACGTCGTCAGCAACGACAGCATATCCCCCGCCTTGTTGGCAGCCTTCTTGACGGCTTCCGCTTCATCCTGCAAACTGTCGAATACCAGCAGGTCGTCAGCCTGAAAATTGCCGGTAATGTGCCGGCTGGTATCCAACTGGTACATATAGGTCAGGGAAGGGTCCCGCGAAAGCGTGGCAAACTGACTGGCGCGCAAACGGTCCTGTGCGGCGTCCAGCGAGTCTTTCTGAACCAGCAACTGCGCATTGGTCATCGAGTTGACTTCATCGCTGAAACGGTTTCCTTCCGACTTTTGGAACGCATAGTTGGACAGGGGGATGAAGAGTTGCTGATGCGAGAACTTGGAACGCTGCAACTGCAGGGTGGTATCGCGGTAACGACGAGTGTTGGTCTCTTCGTAACTCACGCCGTCGAACATCTCGAAAGAGAGATAACTTTTGTCTGCGGACAGGCCCATCCTGGCGGAATCTGCAACCGTCAGGCTTACATTTCCCTTGCCGGAAGAATGGGTATAAACCATCACGCCGCGCATAACCTTGCTTTCATCGTCCTGGTCCTCCACCCGCAGCACATAGCCGTCAATACCGTCGTAGAAGGCTCCTGAAGGGATTTTGATTTCGGACTTGGTGCGGCCGATATCGTCCCGCAGGGTATAAATTTCATTGAACGCCAACGGCACCAAATTGTTGTTGACAAAATAAGTCCCCACACTGATAAGGAAGGAAGCCACGGTCAAAGGGGCCAGGACACGGGTAAGCGAAACGCCCGCCGCCTTGATGGCCAGCAATTCATTATTCTCGCCCAGGGTGCCCATGGTCATCATCGAAGCCAGCAGCGTAGCCAGCGGAATGGAGAGGGGCAGCGTCGTGATACCGCCCCAGCCGAGAAATTCAAGAATCACCGAAAAGCGGAGCCCCTTACCGACGAGTTCGTCTATGTACAGCCACAGGAACTGCATCATCAGGATAAATGTCACGACCACAAGAATCGCGGCAAAAGGCCCGATGAAAGATTTCAGTATGAAGCGGTCCAGACGATTCATTCGCGGTCCGGATTTAGGCTTTGGCCTTGAGGATTTCCAACGCCTCTTTAAGTCCCTCCGGATTGCGGCCGCCCGCGGTAGCCAGGCCATTCTGTCCGCCGCCACCGCCCTGGATGCACTTAGCGGCCTCCCGGATAAGCGCGATGGCGTCTTTGCCCGCCGCCACCAGGTCCTGGGAGTACATCAGCAGCAACTGAGGCTTGCCATCGGCCGTATAAGCCGCGGCTACCACCAGGTTTTCCGCTTCCTTCTGCAACATCAGGGCGGCGCCGCGCAGCATCGCGGGGTCCTGCTCCCCTTCCACACAGACCAGCCGATGGCCGTTGACTTCTTCGGAACGGTCATAGAGGAACTGTTTGAAGGATTTCATTTTCTCTTTCGCGATCTGGTCCAGTTGTTTCTTGTACTGGTCGTTCTCTTCAATCATCTTGCGCAGGGCCTGGGTCAGGTCGGGCGCATTGTTGAAGAAGGAACGGGCCGTGCTCAAGGTGTCGCTCAAGGCATAGACCATTTCTTCGGCCTGCTCGCCGCTGACCGCCTCGATACGGCGTACACCGGCGGCGATGGCACTTTCAGAAACAATCTTGAAGAAGCCGATGTCGCCCGTGGCAGCGGCGTGGCAACCGCCGCAAAGTTCCACGGAGTCGCCGAACTTCACCACGCGGACGGTCTCGCCGTATTTCTCTCCGAAGAGGGCTATGGCGCCCATTTGCTTGGCTTCCTCCATCGTAGCATCCCGTTTTTCGCAAAGCGGATGGTTCTCGCGAATGAGTTGGTTGACGCGTTTTTCCACGCTGCGAATTTGTTCCTGGGACATTTTCTCAAAATGGGAGAAGTCGAAACGGAGGTACTTGTCGCAGACATAGGAACCCTTCTGCTCGACGTGAGTGCCGAGGATTTCGCGCAGAGCCTGGTCCAGCAAGTGGGTCGCAGTGTGGTTGCCCGCAATCTTGCGGCGGCGCTCCTTGTCCACTACCAGCGTAAACGAACCGCTGCAGTCGGAAGGAATGCGCTCGGCGACGTGAATGGTCAGGTTGTTCTCCTTGACGGTATCGAGGATGGCGATTTTTTCGCCGCTCTCGGACAGGACATAACCGGTGTCACCCACTTCACCGCCCATTTCGCCATAGAAAGGCGTGCGGTCGAATACGAGTTGATAGAGCGTCTTGCCCTTGGCCTTCACCGTGCGGTGGCGCGTCAGGACCGCCCCCTCGATTTCAGTCAGGTCATAACCGGAGAACGCCACGTCGTCGCAGTGGACGAACTCCACCCAGTCTCCGCTTTCGATGCTGCCGGCATTGCGGGCCCGCTCTTTCTGACGATTGAGTTCCACATTGAACCCGTCAATGTCGATTTTATAGCCGTTTTCCGCGGCAATCAGTTCGCTCAAGTCGATAGGGAAGCCGTAGGTGTCATACAAAATGAAAGCATCCGCACCGCCAATCAACTTGGAGTCCGCATACTTGTTCATCAGGTCGTCCATCATCTTGATCCCCCGGTCAAGGGTGCGCAAGAAGGCCATTTCTTCCTCTTGGATGACTTTTTCAATCAATTTCTGCTGGCTGACGATTTCGGGATAGAACGCCCCCATATCATCCACCAACTGCGCCACAAGACGGCAGAGGAAAGGCTCCTTGAAGTCGAGGAAGGTGAAACCATAACGGACGGCACGGCGCAGGATGCGGCGAATCACATAACCGGCCTTGACATTGCCGGGCAGTTGGCCGTCGGCGATGGAGAAGGAGATGGCGCGGATATGGTCGGCGATGACGCGCATTGCGATTTCCGTCTTTTCGCTCTCGTGATAAGCGTGGCCGCTGAGCGCCTCGATGCGGGCAATCATCCCCGTGAACACATCTGTGTCATAGTTGGAAGTTTTACCCTGCAAGAGCATACAAAGACGCTCGAAGCCCATACCGGTATCGACATTTTTGTTGGGCAATAATTCCAGATGACCGTCGCTCTTGCGTTCGTACTGCATAAACACGATGTTCCAGATTTCAATCACGAGCGGATTGCTCTTATTGACCAGTTCGCGTCCCGGAACAGCGGCTTTCTCTGCCTCGGAGCGCAAATCCACGTGGATCTCCGAACAAGGCCCGCAAGGCCCCGTATCGCCCATTTCCCAGAAATTGTCGTGCTTGTTGCCCGGCAGGACGTGGTCGGCGGGCAAGTGCTTGAGCCAGGCGTCGCGGGCTTCCGTATCCAGCGAAGTGCCGTCCTCCGCACTCCCCTCGAACACCGTGGCATAGAGGATGCTCTTGTCGATTTTATAGACCTCGGTCAGCAATTCCCAGGCCCAGTCGATGGCTTCTTTCTTGAAATAATCTCCGAAAGACCAGTTGCCCAGCATTTCGAACATCGTATGGTGGTAACTGTCGTGACCCACCTCTTCCAAATCGTTGTGCTTGCCGCTCACGCGCAGGCATTTCTGCGAGTCACAAACGCGTTTATAACGCGGCGCGCTGTTGCCCAGGAACCAATCCTTGAACTGGTTCATCCCCGCATTGGTAAACATCAAAGTCGGATCGTTCTTGACCACCATCGGAGCGGACGGAACCGCCTTGTGGCCCTTGGAGGCAAAGAAATCCAGAAATGTTTGCCGTATCTCTTTCGATGTCATCATAATCCTGTCTATTTCTTGTTGCTTTCTGCAATATGTTTTTCCCAGGCCCAGGCGGATGCCAGGGTCTGCTCTACGCTGCGTTCTGCTTTCCAGCCCAGTTCTTCGTTGGCGAGGGAAGTCTCTGCCCAGATGGCGGTGACATCGCCGGGACGACGGTCCACGAAACGGTAGTTCAGTTTGACACCGTTGACTTTCTCGAAGGAATTGACCAGTTCCGCCACGGAGACGGGACGGCCGGTGCCGACATTGAAAATCTCGTAATCGGCTTTCATCTTGCCGTTGAGCATACGGGCGACAGCGACTACGTGCGCTTTGGCCAAGTCCACCACATCGATGTAGTCCCGCAGGCAGGTGCCGTCCGGTGTGGGATAGTCATTGCCAAAAATGGACAGGCACTCGCGTTTGCCGATGGCCGTCTGGGTAATGAAAGGCACGAGGTTGTTGGGCACGCCACGGGGCAGTTCGCCGATGAGGGCGGAAGGATGGGCCCCGATGGGATTGAAATAACGCAGGGCGATGCCGTTGATGGCGCCCGTCGCACCCGCCGCGTGCGTCGCTTTGACGGTGTCGCGGAGGATATCCTCGCAAATCTGTTTGGTGTTGCCGTAAGGAGAGGTCGCCGGCAGGCGGGGAGACTGCTCGGTCACGGGCAGTTTCTCGGCTTCGCCGTACACCGTGGCAGAAGAAGAGAAGAGCACATTGCATCCGCCGTGGGCCTGGGCCGCTTCCAGCACATTGAGGAAGGAACCGAGATTGTTTTTATAATACATCACGGGCTTGGCGACCGACTCGCCCACCGCCTTGAACGCGGCGAAATGAATCACGGCGTCGATTTTGAAGCGGCCGAAAAGGTCTTCCACCGCCGCCGCATCGCAGAAATCCATTTTCACGAAAGGAATATCCTCCCGTCCGGTGATTTTTTTCACGCCTTCGAAGCAGGTCATATCGCAGTTGGACATATTGTCCGCCACCACGACATCATAGCCGGCTTCAATCAACTCTACGGTCACGTGGCTGCCGATATAGCCCGCTCCGCCCGATACAAGAACTGTCTTTTTCATTATTTTTCAATTTTATTGAACGCATTTGGTGCAAAGTTATTATTTTTGCACGAGAGTTCAAAAATATGAGGCACAAAATACAGTTTTTTATCGTTCTTTTTTGCTTGTGCGCACCCGCGTTGCGCGCGAGCACTCCCTACCAGCAAGAAATTGAGGCGATTTTGACCGATTCCGCCCTGCAAGGAGCGTCCGTCGGCATCTGCGCGGAAACGCTTGACGGCGTGCGTCTCGTGGACATTGGTTCCGACCGCCTGATGGTCCCCTCGTCCAACCTCAAACTGATTACGACCGGCGCAGCGCTGCACTATCTGGGAAAAGACTATCGGTTCAAGACCCGGCTGGCTTACAGCGGGACCCTCAAGGACAGCACCCTCATCGGCAACCTGTATATCATCGGCGGCGCGGACCCCACCCTGGGCTCGGTGGATGCCATCGCCACTAAGAAAGAAGTACTTTTCGAGGGTTGGGCCGAAGCGCTGCGGAAGGCAGGCATACGGAGCATCCGCGGAGAAATCATCGGCGACGGCAGTTACCTGGACGGGATGAAGGAATCTCCGCTTTGGCAATTCGATGACATCGGAACCTATTACGGCAGCGGTGTCAGCGGCCTGCAATGGCACGAAAACTACATTTCGCTCAAAGTAAGCCCGGGAGACCGGGTGGGGGACAGCCTGCGTATCGAGTTCATCGGTCCGCGCACGCCCTGGATGAACTATCACCTGCTCTGCCGCACGGGAGAAAGGGGCAGCGGCGACCAGGTCTATCTCTACACCAACGACGGAAGCCGGACGGCCCTGCTGAAAGGCACTTTCGGCCTGGGAAAGCCCCTCAAGAACATCAAAGTCAGCAACAAATTCCCGGAAAGGACCTGCGCCTTTCTCTTCAATGAATACTTGTTAAAGCACGGTTTTTCCACACGAGGGTACAATGCCTTTGACAACCTGGCGGACACCCTCGCCCGGCCGAAGAAAGTACATTCCCTCTGCGAGACGGACTCCCCTTCCCTGAAGGAGATTATCCGCTCCTGCAACAATGAGAGCAACAATGTCTATGCGGAAACCTTGCTGCGCGTACTGGGCAAGGAGATGTGCCAAAGTGCCTGCTACGACTCCAGTCTGGTAGCGCTGGACCGCGTATTGCTCACCCTGGGCATCAGCGGACGGGACAGCAGCGGGCGCAAGGTAGACGGCATCATCCGGGACGGCAGCGGCCTGGCCCGCCACAATCTTGTCAGCGCCGGTTTCTTCTGCCGTTTCCTGCGGGCGATGGCAGATGCTCCCTGCTACAAAGACTATCTCACCTCCCTGCCGCAGCCCGGCCTGCACGGGACCGTGCAGCCCTGCCTGCGCCTGCTCCCTTCCGGAGAACGCCGGCGCGTAAAAATGAAAAGCGGCTCGATGACAGGCATCCGTTGTTACAGCGGATACATTACCCCCGCCCACGGCGATACGCAAGGACAGACCATCGTGTTCTCCCTGCTCATCAACAACACGACGGCGGACCAATATCAGCAGCGCGCCCTGACGGATAAAATCATAAGCGCCCTGCTGCATAGCAAGGCGCCTGAAATCTCGGAATAAGTTCCTTATTTGAGCGTTTCGCCGAACTTTTACTTGGCGAACGCGATGCTGCGCGTCTCGCGGATGACGGTGATTTTCACCTGGCCGGGATAGACCATCTCATCCTGGATGCGCTTGGCGATTTCGGCGGAGAGTTCTTCGGCCTGTTTGTCGCTCACCTGCTCGGCCCCGACGATGACCCGCAATTCGCGGCCTGCCTGGATGGCATAGGACTTGGTCACGCCCGGATAAGAGGCCGCCAAATCTTCCATTCCTTTCAAGCGTTTGATATAGGACTCGATGACCTCGCGGCGGGCACCCGGACGGGCACCGGAAATCGCGTCGCCGACCAAGACGATGGGGGCGTAAATGGAGGTCATCTCCACCTCTTCGTGGTGGGCGCCGATGGCGTTGCAGATTTCGGGTTTCTCCTTGTACTGCTCGGCGAGTTTCATACCCAGCAAAGCGTGGGGCAGGTCGGGGTCATCCTCGGAAACCTTTCCGATATCGTGGAGCAAACCGGCACGTTTGGCGATTTTGGGATTGAGGCCCAGTTCGGACGCCATAATAGCACAGATATTGGCCACCTCGCGGGAGTGCTGCAAGAGGTTCTGTCCGTAAGAGGAACGGTATTTCATACGGCCGATGAGTTTCACCAACTCGATGTGCAGACCGTGGATACCCAGGTCAATGCAGGTGCGCTTACCCGTTTCCATAATCTCGTCTTCGAGCTGCTTGCTCACCTTGGCGACCACATCCTCGATGCGGGCGGGATGGATACGGCCATCCACCACCAACTGGTGCAAGGCCAGACGGGCCACCTCGCGGCGGACCGGGTCGAACGCGGACAGCAGGATGGCATCCGGCGTATCATCCACGACGATTTCCACGCCGGTGGCGGCTTCGAGCGCACGGATGTTGCGTCCTTCGCGGCCGATGATGCGGCCTTTCACCTCGTCGCTGTCGATATGGAAGACAGTCACCGCATTCTCGATGGCGGTCTCCGTAGCGGTACGCTGAATGGTATTGATGACGATGCGCTTGGCTTCCTTGCTGGCTGTCAGACGGGCCTCGTCAATCATCTCGTTAATGTAGGACTGGGCCTGGGTACGGGCTTCGTCTTTCATATTCTGAATCAACTGATTCTTGGCCTCTTCGGCGGTCATCCCGGCAATGTTCTCAATCTGGCGGTTGGCTTCTGCCCGAAGAGCATCGTATTCCTGGGTCTTTTTGGCCAGAATTTCCTCGCGGGCCTTGAGGCTTTCCCGCATCTGGTCCACTTCGTGGTTCTTGCGGCCCAGTTCAGATGCCTGCTGATTCAAGGTATTCTGTTTCTGGTGCAGACGGTTTTCGGCTTCGGCCATTTGCCGGTTCTTTTCGGCAATATGCTGTTCGTGCTCGCTCTTCAATTGAAGAAAGCGCTCCTTGGCCTGAAAGATTTTTTCTTTTTTGATGTTTTCCGCTTCTTCCTGAGCGGCTTTGAGAATACTGTCGGCGCGTTTTTTCATCATCAAACGGGCCAGTGCCATCGCGATTCCCGCCCCGATGACAAAACTTCCGGCGGAAAAAAGAATGATTTGGGTGATGTCCATATTATCTACCTCCTGTATATAGTTAAAAAAGCCGTCCACCTATTCGCCAGAAACCGTTCTGACAAGATTTGGGTTCCGCTAGCATTCAGCCCACCCGTTCAAGCACGACGGGCCCGGCTTCCCACAGCGAGTCGCCCTGTACTATATTAGTGTTGTTTCAGCCCGAATATAGTATGGACGGCTATTATTCCGTTTTTTCGAGATAGTCTGCGAGTTGAGCCTGCAGCGACTCCAACTCTTTATTGAATTGTTCGATTTCTCTCTGGCACCTGATTCTGACTTTGCACTCGTTGAAAGCAATGAAAATCAAGAGATCTTCCAATTGCGCGTTGGTGAATTCCGAGCGCCTTTGCTCAATCGTCTTGTCAATCACGGCAGCCGCTCGTCTATAGAGCTCCTCCTCGGCCTCATCCTGTGCCATCAGAGGGAATGTCCTTCCGGCTACCTTTATGTTTGCTCTGTACGCCATAGACTAATTCATTAGTCCCAGACATTTGTCGATTTGATGAATCATCGCGTCAATCCGGGCTTTGAGCCGGGCGCTGTCTTCACCGGTCGCGGCAAATGCCGTTTTCAGGTTCAGATTGTCAATCGTCTGCTTCAATGCACTTATCTCTCCCTTCGCATTGCCCAACTCCGCTTCCTTCTTCCGTAGAAGTTCCTCCAGCCGTGCATTTTCGGCCTTCAGCACCTCATAGCGCGAAATCAAATCCTCAATATTTTGTTTAATTTGTTCGAGCATACGGCCTCGTCAACAGATGTGGACAAATTGACCTGCAAAGATAAT
>CADAFY010000005.1 GCA_902787255.1 uncultured Bacteroidia bacterium | reverse complement strand
TGACGACATTTTGAATCATTCCGGCATATGGGTTATTTTGCAAGCCATAGGTCGTCACAAATGTGAGATGAAGCGCCTTGCGAGTTTTTGTGATTTTCCGGAACAACTCCGCCCTTTCCGTCAACTTTTTCAGATAGGCTCCAGTCAACTCGTACTCATCCGTTGAGAATTTCATTTCACAAAGATTGATAATCTGATCCCTACGGTCAATCAACAAATCAATCTGCCCTCCCGGATGCTCATCTTTCTTTTCTTGGACCGACCAAGAACAAATATCACTGGCTACACCGGAAATACCCAACGCAGCTTTAATTTGCGCAAGATGATGCAGACAGAGCATTTCAAAAGAATATCCCATCCAAGCTCTTTTGGCGGGAGAATCCTGTAAATTACTCCACCTATGCTCATCCCGTCCTTTATAATTTTCAAGATACTTCAAGTGAAAAAGTGTAAAGAAATCTGTCAATTGATAGAGCGTATCACGCTCTTTCTTGCCATACGCGCCATAAGCCCGGATAAAATCGCAACTAATCAAGTCCTTCAAGACTTCCGTCAATCCCCCACCTGCCTCCTGCAAGTGCAAAGCCCGAATAATCTCACTTCTTGTCATACCTTTGGCCCGCGCTCCAAGAACCTCAATGACTTTCTTATAAACAGCGGGACGTTTGAAAAGCGAGCGCAGCAACAACTCATATTCCCCAAATAACTCAGCATCTTCCCGGAAGAATAATTCATCTATATTTTGCGCGACACTCAAACCCCTGTGCAAAGCCTGAAGATAATACGGAATTCCGCCAAAAATCATATAGCATTCTGCAATCTGATAACGGTTCCAGCGAAGTCCTTTGCTATTGAGGTACTGCTCGCACTCGTATAAAGAAAAGGGAGCCAACTTGATTCTTCGGGTTGACCGGTTATACAAGCCCCCTTTGTTCGTTACGATATTATCCATCATCCAAGTTGTCGCAGAACCGCAAACGATAAGTTTGATATTTGGGCGACTGGAGGCCCAGCCATTCCAAAAGACATCAAAGGCTTTTATAAAATGTGAGGATGGAGCATCCATCCAAGGCATTTCATCAAAAAAGAGAACAGCGCTCTTCTTTTCATCCAACGAGGATAGGTAGTTGATTAGTTGCTCAAATGCATCACTCCACTTCGTCACCTTCGGATAATACAGACCTGAATAATGATTGAGTTGACGTTGGAATACCGTCAATTGCTCATCCAAGGTTCCGTCGTAAACTCCTGTCGTATAAAAAACAAATTGATTTTCAAACAGAAATTTCACCAAAAAAGTCTTGCCTACTCTACGACGGC
Source organism: uncultured Bacteroidia bacterium (assembly GCA_902787255.1). GTDB lineage: Bacteria > Bacteroidota > Bacteroidia > Bacteroidales > UBA932 > Cryptobacteroides. Next base: position 22,062 of record CADAFY010000005.1, on the reverse strand, counting down.
CATAAACGGCAATCAACTCGGCTTTGGGAGATTCGACAGCCTCTTCGAGTAACTTACATTCTCTTTCTCTTCCTATTAGTTGTTCCATAACATAATATTTACGCCGTAAAGTTAGTAAAAAATATAGTTACGGCGAAACACTTCGGTAAAATTTACGCCGTAAGTGGGTAAAAAATCATACTTACGGCGCGGATTAATGTTATAGAATTTCGAAAATTAACGCCCCAAAAGCCAATAAACTATTGATTTACTGGTTAACATTCGCCTTTCTTGACACCTCATTCAGAATTGCATTCGCCTCTGACAGAATCTTCGTCCAAGGAAGAGTATAATCCGCAAGTTCAACCGTCTGCTCGGATAGGACAAACAGGGCACCAACAACTACCGCATCCCGCGTGGCACCGACGCCGCCGCCCTGACGGAAGCCGACTGCCAGGCCATCATCGCCGGCAGCCAGCCCACTGCAGCAAAAACCCGCCGGTTCACGAAAAAGAAATAGGCGGGTATAGCACGATAGATTCGGCTCAAAAATCACCTAAAAATGGAAAATACGGCTCAAATCATTTTGGAAATGAGCCGTATTTTTTGTAATTTTGAGCCGAAAACAAAAAGTCTATGACAAGAGAAAACGAAATACTCCAGTACTTGCACTACCATCCCGGCTCCTCCCGCGGCGAGATTGAAATGGCTATGAATATGAAGAAAAGCCCTGCTACCGTGAAACGCATCCTCGCCTCCTTGGTGGAGAGCAAAGATGCCATCGTTACCGGACAAGGCCGCGCTACGCGTTACAGCGTATCTCCGCAGGCTCACGTAACCATGGAGTTAAACATTGACACCTATTTCCAGAAAGAGACGGATGAACGGGAGGTTCAGACCCGTTTCAACTTTGAACTCATCAAGGATATTCTACCACAGGTAGAACTATTTACAGAGGACGAAAAGAAGTATCTGGCCGACCTGCAGGACCAGTTTACCAAGAATCTGGCAGGCATTACCCCCACGGAATACCGCAAAGAAATGGAGCGTCTGGGCATTGACCTTAGTTGGAAGTCCTCTCAGATCGAAGGCAACACCTATTCCCTGTTGGAGACCGAAAAACTTCTTAAGGAAAAACAGACGGCCTCCGGAAAAACCAAAGAGGAAGCAGTGATGTTACTCAATCATAAAGATGCACTTGAGTTCATTCTGGCTGACCCGGGATACCTGCAGGAGATTTCCATCCGCCGCATTGAGGAACTGCACACGCTGTTAGTCAAAGAACTGGACGTTGACAAAGGCATCCGCAAGCGTCGCGTGGGTGTGACCGGTACTAACTATCGGCCGCTGGACAACGAACATCAGATTCGTGAGGCCCTGGAAGACGCCTGTCGCCTCATCAACGAAAAGAAGAATGTCTTTGAAAAGGCACTGTTGGCGCTGGTGCTACTCTCGTACATTCAGGCCTTTGCAGACGGGAATAAGCGCACGGCTCGCATTACCGGCAACGCCATTCTTATGGCCAATCACTACTGCCCGATTTCCTTCCGTACTGTTGACTCTGTAGATTACAAGAAGGCCATGCTCATCTTTTATGAGCAGAATAACATCTCCGCTTTCAAGAAGATCTTCATCGAGCAGTTCGCCTTCGCAGTGCAGACATACTTTTGACCGCCGCTTCACGAAGAAGAAGTAGAACGATGTATGGGAAATCAGTTATCTAGGTAGACCTCCAAGCCTTTGAGGTCGGTCCAGCCAACACCTGCAGTTGTACGTGTCCAGTTAGAAATAGAACTTGCAGCATAACCGGAAGTATTCTGTAGACGAAGGTACAAACAAGACTCAATCCCAGAGACTGAAAACCGGTATTTTTTCCACGAATAAGAATTAGTGGAATTTACATCTGTCATGTACTTGTGATATTCTATTCGAAGTGAAGCGTTAATTGTCGCTACCCAGAAATGGGCATTGAAAGTGTCACTAACGCCTTCTGAGCTCAAGGTTATGGAAGACGCACCGGGGACTGTTGTCCAATCACTTCCGTCAGTAGACCACTGAAGCAGATAGAAGCCCGGAGCGCCTGCCGCTCCACCAACTGCCGCTTCTATAGTAATCACAGAATCATCGGGAATCGCCCCGGGAATAGTTACCAACCAATAATCATCCGTCTTAAAGCCGCGAAATATATAACCGGGGTTCAAGTTATAGGCGGTTGTTCTGGTTTCACCATGAACAGTTATGTCACTTTTAGGTTTCGCACCGTCCGCCGCTACGGCCTGAAGGGTAGCCGATGCTGAACTGCCATATGTCGGGGCGGCCAAATGATCTGTCCCATCCACCCAAGTTCTTCCTATTGTACTTCCCTGTGCATCACCACGCGTAGCATTGGTATACCCCTCTCCATAAAAATTCCAACCGGCCAGGATGGTAAAATCATACAAAGTCAAAGCGACCTTCTTGCCCTTTTTGCGGCCGATGGTCTGGGAGGAAGAGGCCGATGTAGTGCTGGCTATCAGTTTTCCCGTCGCCGTGTAGCCCAGTACTTTTTCCACGGTATAGGTTCCGACCGGAAGGGGGACCATCAACTTGCAGGTCTCGCCCGGAGAAACGGTCGAGGAGAGTTTGTAAGCCACCTCGCGGGTCTTCAAGGTCGCGTCGCTGTCGGTGGCGATGGACAGATGTCCACCACTCGCAGCCGCGGTAAAGTCGCCCCAGATGCGTTTGTCCGTCCGTACAACAAGGGTCTGCAGGTCATCTCCAACCCCCTCGTCCACCGTCAGTGTCAAGAGGAGCACGCCTCCCAGATGCTGGAATTCGAGACGGTTTCCCAACAACAGTCCGTCCGAATCCGCCTGTATGGCAATCATCGGCGTCGGGGCATAGGGATAGACATAATCGTCGTAGGTATAAGGCAGACTGATGTTATAACAACGTGCCGCCGCCGATGCGTCTGCCAGAATGTTTGCGGGATAGTAGGCAAAACCGGTCCGGGTTTCACTGCCCACCAGCGGGATTTCCACCTCGGCTTCCGCTCCGGAGACATCCACGGTGACATCCACGGCATCGCTGACGGAACGCTGAACCCGTATGCTTTCCGAACCCTGCCAGGCAAAATTGCCCGTCGTCTCGTTGAACGAGACCTTGGTATCCGAGGCTATCGCAAGCCTTTCGTAATGTATATCTTTCTCCTGTGCAAGGGCCGTGGCACCCTCTACCTCCCCGGGCAACTCGCGCGTACAGGCCGCCACAGAGAGCAGAAGTAAGAAGGTCAGTAAACTAAGCGTTTTATTCATCGTTTTCATAATCTGATGTTTGTACGTTATTCCCAATCAATACCCTCACCGGCCAGGGAAGTTCCTCCCGAGCCTTCGTCATCCCAGTCGATACCTTCCCCATAGAAGGTACTTCCGCAAAGCACCCAGTCCGGTTCTTCTGCGGGGTTTACCAGCCACAACTTTGGTGAACTGTATTTATCAGTGCGTCCAATCATAGCCGCCTATCGTATTAAAATCCTGCAGTCCCGCCGTTCCCGTCTGGCCGGATACGCTCTCCTTATAAGAAGACTGGGTCACCTGATAAGGATAAGCCACCGCATTCTTGACAGCCTCCTTGATGGCCGCGAGTTCTTTGGCCGTATATACATACTGGGGAGGAGACCATAAAACAGATTCGGGATCCACCTCAGCCAGAACCGCCGCCCAGGTCAAAGCCGCCACATACCTGCCTACTTCGTAAGACAAATGGTAGCCGTCCCGGGTCAGGGTATCTCCATAAAAACTGGTCCGCAGATTCTGGATACTCGTTCCCGAAGGGATGATGTGCGTGAAAGAGCCGTTCGAAACCACTTTCGACTGGACGGCCGACACAATGTCCGCATACATCTGCATCTGATCAGAGCCATAGTCGGGAAATGCCTTGTGCGTGGAATTGCCCTGATAAGCCCAGGTCATGTGCCACACGAACTTCGCGTTCGGGCAGTACGACTTGGCGATGGACAGCAACTGGCCCATATAGGGGTCATAACTGTCGGGCTTTCCGGAAAGCGGACTGGACTGCTGCAAGGAGATATAATCCCACTCATATTCGGACAAGGCTTCCAGCGGCTGGAAAGACTTCGTCGAGGTCCACGTCCCTGAGGTATTTTTATAATAGGTATAGGCCGCATCGTTGTTGGTAAAATGCTCCGCGTGCGTCTGCAGACTGCAGCCGCCGATATACAGGTTACCCAGGATGATATCGGTCGAACCTCCTTCCGCCAGGATGTCATACAAGTATTGCATCGCATCGATCGAGAAACTGTTGCCGATGGCCAGCACGCAGATTCGCTTTTCTACCGGCTGATCCGGAGCCGCCGTCCTGACAAGCACGGCCGTGCTCTGCGCCAAGTTGTCCAACGAGCCATTGAGCGGGGCATAGACCTCCAAGGAAGATTTGAGCATCTTTCCTTCTTGCAACGCAGCCATCTCGTCCGCGTTCATTCCGCTGCGATAGAGGAATACTTCGCGCAAAGAAATCGCGGCGTCCGTACCGCCGACATATAGGGTCTTCGGAGCCAATTGTTCCCCCACGCTGCCTTGCAGGGCTCCATCCACATACAGGCAGGTCTCTCCCCGGGCGTAGAAATGGGTCAGAGCAATCTGGTGCCATTGACCGTCCTTGACTCGGGCGGAAGTAAGCAAGCCCCGATAGGTAAGGGCTCCTTCCGGGCTGACGGACAAATTCCGTGATTCGTCACCAGCGTCCAGGGTCAGAATCCTTCCCGCCTCACTCATCAGGATGCCGAACGAGACCGTAAAGGAATGCAGCGTCCCTTGAGGAGTCAGTTTGAGGGCTTCTCCCTGCGCCAGGTCAAGCCGTCCCTGGACATCACGTTGCGGCTGTGCCTTACCGGCACGGAGCGCATCCGGCAAAGAGGGGACCCAGGCATAGGACATTTCCGTGTGGCCTTCATCGTTGGGATGGGATTTGTCGGCATAGTAACCCTCCGTCCACTTCCCTGCTCCGTTATCGATGGTTCCCATCAGATTGACGGAAGGGAGATCCCATTGGTGAATATCTAGATTGATTTTCCGAATCCAGGCATAATGATCCGTCGTGTAGTTCCCTTTTGCATAATTGCCAGTTACGATGACATTCTTTCCTTCCGCCAAGGCGGTTTTGACAAAACTGTCATCATTGAGATAAACCCGTCCCGTCCATTGCTCGTAGAGTGCGCGCTGGGCTTCTTCGGTCGAGGCCGAGGCCAAGCCCTCATTGCCCAAGGAAAGGGCGATGACGAGCGTCTTCCCGCCATCGACGGTCTGCTCGTCGAAGCGGACGCCCAACTTGGTCGTCTGGTCGCCGGGAACGGAAAGGTTGGAAATGTACCAGGGATAAGCGCTTTGGCTCTTGAGTATGTCTCCAAAGCGCTGGATATAGCCATATCTATCCGTCGCACCTTGGCCATAGGGGACAGAAGAACCCATGACCGTAATGCGATTCGCATCCAACTCTCCACTGTGAGAAATCGAAAAACAATAGGACCTTAAATCAAGGCTGATGTCATAACAACCCGGATTCAGGATAATTTCCTGCGTCTGCACTGTGGACCTCGTCCATTCTATTTCCCTCCGGGTGCCCGGGACCTGTCCGAAAGCGGGACTCCACGCCCCTTTCCTGACAAAACTGAAGGACAAAGTACGATCATATTTGGGAAATCCGTCCGCATCGAAAACAAGCCCCGTCCCGGAATAGATGCCGTGGCCGGCATAGGTCAACTCTCCGCCCCGCTGATTACTGATGCCTTTCACCGCGCTTCCCTGCGCGAGAACGACGGGCATCTCCAGGAATTGATAGGTCCGTTGGTCGAAATTCACTTCCAGCCAGACGGGACCGCTTATGGGAGACGGTCCGGCAAAGGAAAATTCTTCCCCGTCCTCGTCCACACCGGTAAACACCACTTCCTCGGCCTCTGTAAAAGAGGACACCCCGAAAAATAGATGGCTCGTTTCGGTGCTCCTTCGCATGGGGAAGGTTTCCTCGGAAGACTTCACCTGCAGGGAGGCAGGCAAAACCGCGGGGATATCCAATGGAGCCGGCGGATCAGGCTGCGGGTCAACCTCCGGCGGGACAGGCTGCGGGGCCGGCTGCTCTTTCTGGGGCTGCTCAGGAAGTTCTTTTCCCTGGCAACTGCCGGAAACAATCAGACAGAGAATGACTGACAATCTCAGTAAGAATTTCATCATTTCTTCGTGTATTACTGTTCAAGCCAAGTACCCAATTCCGTATAAATCTTATTGGCAATGAAATCCATCGCTTTTGAGGCGGGATGACATCCGGCCTTGGTAACGGGATTGTAGTCGTGCTTGGGCATAAATTCCTGGTCATTGAAACCGTTCACCTGCAGCAAGTCGACACACTTGGCGCCATAATGTGCGGCGATGTCGAGAATGGAATGCTCGATGGCTTCATTCAAATAGTCTCCAATGACGCAGACTACCTTGCACTGGGGATAACGGTTCCGGATCAGGCAGAGCAGTTTGGCGTAAGCCTCACAGAAGGTGTTGTCCGGGAGTGCATTGACCTGCTCGCGCGTCACGGCGGCATCTGCCACGGCAAAAATCGGATTCAACTGCTCCGCTGTCGGAGGCAAAGCGCTTTTGGTCGTAGGACCGCCGGGATAGAGCGGGTCCGCATCGTGTCCCCAGTCGTTCGTTCCTCCGTGAATCAGCACGACGTCCGGCCGTCCCACTCCGCCGCACTCGATAAAGCGGGTGACGAAGTCATGTTGCCACCAGGCCGGAACCGTATCACCGTAACGGGCTTTCAAATTGGCCTCTGTCGTATTCGTCACCGTCGAACCGGAGAACGCGATATTCATATCCAGTTCAGCATTCTGCATGTGGTCGTAAATCAAGCGATACCACCAAGTCTCGTTGACCAGGGTCAGCGTGCCGTCTTTGGCGGGATAATGCGTGGCATAACCGGAAGGTATCCAGCCCCTGAATGTCGAGATGGAGTCTCCGATGACACTCACCCTTTTCTGGGCCTTGGGCTTGACGTGGGGATCGGCCGGAATCGCTTGAGGAATGGGAAGTCCGTCTGCACCGGCTACCCATTGCACGCCGTCGTTGTGCTCCTGCAGGCTGGCGAGCAAAGTACCGTTTGAGAACAGGGCTGTAGGAATAGAGCCGCCACCCAATTGGGTGACAGTGGCATCATCCGTTCCGAACTTGATTCCCTCGTCTCCCCAACAATACTGAATGGTCGTCGCGCTGGTAGCGCGGCAATAGACAGCGCCATAAAAGTTGTAACCCGAAATGGAAGCGACCGACTCGTTTTGCGAGAACATATTGGACGCCGTCACGGTCGAATAGGAATTGCGGAACACCACTTTGGTGTCTTTGTTGTTCTGGAAAGCGACCATACCGCTGATGGCGCCTCGGTTACCGTCGGCAATCGTCTGAATGAAGGCCGGGTTACTGCAGCAATCGGTGATAAGAAGTTGGTTGGAACCGTGGGACCATCCGACTATACCGCCTATCAGGGAATACATATTGGATCCTCCATTGCTGCCGGTAGCCGTCAACTCCGCTCCACAGACCGCACAGCCCCGGATGGTGACCGGCTGAACCGCATCGGACAATCCGGAATTGCCCACATATCCGACGATGCCGCCGACCGCATACTGTCCCTTGACCGTACCATAGACGGCACAATGCTCCAGCATAATTTCTTCGACGGGCAAGGCCGCACCGACCATACCTCCTGCATTATACTTGTCGCAACCAATGATTGCATAACTTCCCAAAACACATTTTTCGATGCGTCCGCCTTCCATCCTTCCGACCATACCGCCTTGGAAGTATCCGGCGGCCGTCAAGTTGCCTTCAAAACTGCAATTCCTGACCAGCGAAGACGCACCCGTCAACTTGCCCATCAAACCACCGTTTATGTGATAGTAGATATTGACCGTCTTCCCCTTGAGGAAATGACAATCTTCAATGCGGGAGTTCTCGACGTAGCCGAACAAACCGCCACTATACATACCGTAAATGGTGACATTGGCATCCAGGGTGCAGGATTCTACTGTACTGTTGCTCACCCAGCCGGCAAGACCGCCGCTGTAGGCCTCGTTATTTTCACCCAGTACGTTCAGCCCCATTTCATATTGACGGATTTGTCCGCTTACCCGGCAGTTGCTGAGTTTGGAATTGACCAGTTTGCCTGCCACGGAACCGGCATATACATAGACAGCATCAACATCCACTGCCTCCAGGGACAAGTTCTGGACAATGGCTTCATTCAGGCTGGAGAAAAAGCCACAGGGAGCCTTGGCGGGAGAATGAATCACGAGTCCTTTAACGCTATGTCCTTTGCCGTCATATTGCCCGGTAAAACCATTTTCCAAAGAAAGGAACATCGGCAGGAATCCCGGCATATTGCTCATATCGATGTCAGCCGTCTGCTCAAAATAACAGGACGCATAACGGGAAGCCAGCGCCGAGTTGGAATACGCAGACAGGTAAGCCAAGTCGTCCGCCGTCGCGATGAGATAGGGCGCGTCTTTCGTACCATATCCGCCGCTGAAGTTTCCATCTCCGACAACCGTCGGTTCGGACGGTGTCCCTGACTGGGACGGGACGAGTTCCGATTTGTTGCAGGAAATCGCAACGACAGCCATCAGACATACGAGCAGGGCGTAAGTCTTTCTCTTGATGTTCATCCTATTATTCCTCCTCTGCAAATGATACTTCAAAACCCTTCAAATCCGTCCATGACGTATTCTTGGGCTTGGCCAACGAAGTCTGCGAACCACTGTACCAAGTTCTCAGACGCAGATACAAAATGCCGTCTTCAATCGTCACCGGCGAAGTGAAAGTAAATTTCTTATACGAATACTTGGCTACCTCCGTATCCTCCTCAAAGGTCTTTTTGATGTACTTTTTCCGAAGGTTGGTATAGCCCTCCGCCGTTGTCGTGCTATAGGTCGTCCACAGGTGCGCATTGGCCGACTTCTCCCCTCTCTGAACCGAATAATAGCCGGAGAATCCTGTCCAAGAGGTCCCGTTGGTCGAATAGCCCAGCAGCCACAGTCCCGCACCGGAAGCAGCGCCGCCCGCGCCCATTTCGATGGTAAATTTGGTTTTCCCTTTGACAAAGTTCTTGACCGGAATGGTCGCAAGCCAGTAATCGTTCTGGGCCAGGCCGTTGAATTGGATACTGGGATTGAAACTGCGCTGAATATCCGCCTCCGCTTTTGTGGTAACGGCCGTCAGGCGGGCATCAGGGTTGACGCCGGCAGTCGGCAGAAGATACCCGTCATTGAGCCAGTGCTGGCCGTTTTCCGTCGCCTTCAACGCCTCCAGCGACTCCGTCGTACTGGTGTAGCCTTCCGCATAGAAATTCCAGCCGCAAGGCAGACCGGAAGGCCAGGCCAGGCCCGTCGTAATATTGCCCAGGTCCTTACCTCCATTCTGGGGAATCACCAAAGCATTGGCACCCGTCCGGGTGGCCCGGGCGTTGTACTGGTTGCACAAGGTGAGGGTAAAACCATTGCTGAGCGTAACCGGGGCGACGGCAATGTAATAATCGCCGGCCGCAAAGGTCCCGGAAGCGGGACGGATCAGCACCGTCGATTCGGAAGGAGTTCCCGCAAGAGAGCCGTCAGCGGCATTGACCACGACATTTCCTGCAATGCCTTCTTGATTGGCACCCGTCAGTTTGACATACGAGATACCTTCACCCAAGGTAACTTTCACAAGTCCTACGACATGGTTGAAGGAAACACCATCAGACAAGGACGTCAACGCATCGACGGCAACCAAGGCTCCATTGGCCACTACTTGCCCGGATGCAATCACCTGTTCGGAAGGGATGTTGACAGTCAAGTGTCCCTCGCCATCATCAGAAACAGCATTTTCGCAGGGGTAGACGACAGCATACGAAGAGACCTCCGTATTGGCTACACCTTGAAAGGTTGCCGTCGCCCCGTTGTTTTCAACCATAGCGAACTCCCGTTTGTGTCCGTCAAAGACAGCCAGGACATCCCCGTCACTCCAACGGGTCTGGAAATTCTCATTCAGATAGGTTTTTGAAAGGGAAGATGCGCTGCTGGCGGATAAGGACACCGTGCTCACGGGATCAAACTCGGAGTTTGATGCCGGCGCATTTTCTTGAGCGCTCTTGGAACAAGACAGCGCAAAGGCCGCGATAGAGACGAGGCAAATAGTTTTAAGCGTTTTCATAAATCTACCATTCATAAGTTTCCGGGGTATTAAAATCTTGTAATTGGGCCTGGGGATTGACCAGGGAACTTTGGCATAACGGATATGCGGGATTGCTCCGGATCGTCCAAGAGCAAGGTTTTGTGTAGGTCTCTTTCATATCTAGTAATTTTTAGTTTTCTTCAGGGACATAATAGACATTGAAGTCCGTATAGATGGGGAAATGATCGGAGCAGACGGATGTGCCGCCCTCGATCGGAGTATTGACGACTTTATAGAGAGCCGGAGAAGCGTTGCGATAGAAAATGTGGTCAATGGCCACCCAAGTCGCCGCATTGGCCCGGAATCCCGTGTAAGTGGGGGAGCCATCCGTCTTCTTGGCCGTTGTCCTGGCTCCCTGCATCCAAGATTTGAGGGGAGAAAGGGCCGTGTTCTCGTATTTCAAGTTCAGGTCACCGCAGAAAAAGACAGGCACGTTGTCCGCACATTGCGCCTTCATCCGTTCTACACTCATCTGCGCACACGCCAGGCGGGCATCATCGCTCTCCACATTGGGGAAAAAGTGCGTATCCCAAACATAAAACGGCATTCCACTCTCCTTCTCTTTCAATTTCAGCCACAGGGACAATTTCGGTGTCCCGCCCTGAATGAAACGTTCGCCCACATAGGAACTGACATCCGGTGTATCGCTAAACCAATACCGCCCCCAGCCGAGGCGTTCGAAACGATCCGTCCTCACGGCAATGACATCCCGGTGACCTTTGTTTTTGAAGATCGCATCGTCATTACACTCTTCAACGGACTCATAGCCGGAAGCCTTCACCCCATCTTTGGCATATTGGAAAAAGGTGTGCTGCGGCAAAACCGTCCGGAGGTACTGCAACTGTTCGCGACGGCACTCCTGTACGCAGAGTATATCAGGCTGGGTCTCCTGCAGCATTTGGCCACAGGCGCTTTTACGAACCGTTTCCCATTCGCGGCCTTCCACATCGCCGTCAATGGCCAGAATATTGAAACTCATCAAACGGAACGACACCTTGACGGATCCTTCCGGAATGACTTCTTCGTCCTTTTTGTTCGCGGGGGTCTCCCGGTTGCCGCACGCCACCATCAGCAGCGGAAAGAAAACGGCAAAAATCAGTTTGAAAATCTTCATCATGGGTATACTCCTATTATTATTGATCCAACGAAACTTCCAGCCCCTTCAAGTCCGTCCAGCCCGCCTTGACGACGGTTGTCGAACCTTGTGTCGCACAATATTTCAGGGCCCGGAGCCTCAAATACAATTTGTTGCTGTCGATGCCATATAAGGCGATGGTATATTTATGGTAGGTGTCATCCGTACTCTTATCGTATGTGACACGACCCGGCGAGGCAATGGAAGCCGCCGTATTCCACCAATGGGCCTGGAACACATCCGTTCCCCGGCTGCAATCCTGTGCGCCATCCGCCACGATCCAATTGACACCATCCGCAGAGTACTCCAACAGATAGAATCCAACGCTCTTCCCGGCGCCTCCCAGTCCCGCTTCGACATTGATGCGTATGCCATCGATAAAATTCTGCACCGGAATCTCTGCGAGCCAATAATCACCCTGCAACATGCCGTTGATTTGGATACCCGGATTAAAAGTCCAGTCGGCAGACGCACTGGTGACAACCGCCGTGAGATACGCGTCCGTATTAGTGCCGGAAGTGGGAGCGATTTGATGAGGGGATTGGATCCAAGCCTGTCCTTCGGGACTCTGCTGCAAAGCGGTCCTTGTGGCGTTGGTATAGCCCAAGGCATAGAAATTCCACCCACAAGGCAGTCCTACCGGATTGGCGTCCGCGGCAACAAGCGTTTTGACCCGTCCTATCTGTTTTGCGTTGGCATATACATCCAGCCAAAGCGTACCCGAAGAGGTGGGAGTCCCGGAAATGGCCACTTCGGCTACTCCTTCTCCGTCCTGCATTTGGATGTACTGCTCGTCCACACGCAGGCCGGGAGCCCCCGCACCGGAAAGCGTCGCAGAGAAAGGCACGCTCACCTCTGAAGACGCTCCGGAATAAGGAACGAGTATCTTCATCGCGGCAGGTGTATCTTTAATGAGAGAACCCCGGACATAAGGCGTTCCATATACAAACTCCACAGGCTCTTGCGTCACCCGGACAGGGCAACGCAGCCCATTGTGTATCAAATAAAAAACACCTGTTCTGGAGGCCATGGTCGCATTGTATTTCACATGAATGTAGTAAGGCTGATAATCCACGCCATTCCCGTTGCCGCTCTCCGGCACGATAGAAATCCAGTCCGCTTCGCTCTCCGACGACCAAGCGCCGTTGCAAAGCAGATAATGGCGTACATCCTGCGCCAGACCGGAGGCTTTCACCGAGTCTGTATCCCGCTGGAAGATATCTGCCGTCTTTTTACATGCCAGGATACAAAACATCAGGGCAAAAGCGGCCAATATGCGAATTCGTACTTTCATGTTCATCATTTTTACCATCCATAATTCTGTCCCAAATCGGCATTGAGCGTAATGTCCGGAGCCGGAATGGGATAGAGATACTTCTTTTCCGACCAAGTATAACCTTGTTGGATATAGGTTGCTACCCTGATATATCCTTTGTTCCCTTCGGACAGGACATGTCCGGCTCCCGACAGGGACGAGCCGTTATAGTTGACGGTCAACACGCGCAAACCCGCCTTTTCCGTCACTTTGGAGGACACAAAATTATCCGTGATGCCATCTTCATCCAGGTCCAGCGCTTTCTCCAGAGCCGGGATGTAGATTCCTGTCTTTTGCTTGACCAGCAAGGCGCCCATATGCCAGCGACGGATGTCATCCTGCCGAAGATTTTCCATCGGGAATTCCGTACCACGCTCCCGGCGGATCTCCAAGATGACCGGATCGGTAACCGTATTGTTGAAATAGGCTTTCATATAAGGATCTGCCGCAGTCGGATAGATACTCTTGACCCCACTTCTGGCCCGGGTCAAAGCGACCGTCTTGTCCCATACCGCTTTGGTACACTCACCCAACTCCGCCTTCGCTTCCGCATAGGAGAGGAGAATTTCCGCATAACGAATCAGCGGGACATCCGTATAAGTCGCATCATTAATCTGATCCTTGATCTCGTCCGTCAGATATTTGATGGGTTGATAGCCCGTCTTTGAGAATACAAGGTCGGGTGCGTAATGGGTCTTTCCCCCGTTGCGGGTGAAACCCGGCGTCCGGATGGTCTGCTCCAGACGATAGTCGCGTCCGTCGCACTCCTCCGAGAAGGTAGCATTGTAATAGTCCGTTCCGGAATAACGGGACGTAAAGGGAGTGCCATCCAGCATCAGATAGGTAAAGATAAAATCCCTGTTGAAGGCATAAGACGCATGCTGCGCATTGATCATATAGTCGTTGATGGAGTAGGATTGGTTGTTGACCTGATATCCTTCGTCATAATCCCGGGCCCAAATCCACTCGTCCGTGTAATCGGCACAGCCGTCCGCTGCCGTGAACATCGCACGGTACTGGGTGCGTCGATTGGACACGACATCTACCAACTGGTAACGGCGGGAATCCATAATGGCCTCGCAGGCCGCGACACATTCGCGCAAGTACATCGTCCCTTCTTCCCGTTCTTCCGTCGTCCAGGGCAGACCCGTTGACAAATCCACGGAATGGTATTTACGCCAAGTTCCCTCATACAGACAGAAGCGGGCTTTCACGGCCAGGGCTACATATTTATGGATCAATGTTGAGCGGACAAAATAGGCTTCGTCCGACGAACAATGCTCGCACGCGTAATTCAAATCTTCGAGTATGTGACGGCATATCTCCGAACGGGAGTTCCGGGTCTTGTAGAGATCGGCCGTCGAGTTGGGATCGATGACATGGTCATACCAAGGCAGGGCCCCATACGTCTTCATACGGCGGAAATAGAACATCGCCCTGAAAAAGCGCCCCACCCCCTCGTAATGGTCTAAGACTTCGCTTTCGGCCTTGGCCTTGCGCATATTCTCCAAATAATAATTGATGGAGCGTAAGGAAGACCAACTCCAACTGGTCGAATTGGACACCGAATAACGATCGGTATAGAAAAGATTTTCTCCATCCCAAGAGTGGGTGTCCGCATATCTGTCTCCGTTGATGAAATCCAAGATCTCCGTCGCATAAGAACGAATCAGACCATTGGTATACAGGATCAGTGAGTTTTCATTTTCGAAGAAAAACTCACTCTCGATGGCATTGGGGTTCTCCTTGTTCAGAAAACCCGCACAAGAAGTGGCCGTCAGGCTCAGAAAGAGAAAAACTACAATATACTTTTTCATCATCATATCCTCCTTGTATCAGAACGTTATATTGACCCCGATGGTGATGGTCTTGAAAATCGGGTATGAGTTGCCGTTGAGTCCGCTGGCAGAAAAGTCCGAGTCGCCTCCGTCGATGCCTTCCGGATCCAAGTTCGGCGCCCATTTGTGAAGCGGCGTAAAGGTAAAAAGGTTCTCGGCGTTCACATAGACTTTCAGCGCCCTCATACGGATGGCTTTGCAGATATGCTCCGGGAAGGAGTAATCCAACTGAATGTTTTTCACCCGAAGGTAAGCGGCATTCTGCATATATCGCGTATTGGGCATATTCATGATCGTCTGCTTGTCATTGGAATTGTTGGCAATGTAAGTCGTCAGACGGGGCCAGTAGGCGGTATCATAGTTGAGACATTCCGAGCCGTCCTCGCTCATCTGCGCGACCGTGGGATTGTTCTGCGCATGAATGCTGGGAATGAAATAGAAGAAAGGACGGGAATATTTGCCCCAGAAATAACCGCAATCTTTTCCCGGATACCAATCGCGCTTGCCCACTCCTTGCAGGAAGATGGACAGGCCGACGCCATACCAACTGGCGGACAGATTGATTCCGAAACGATAGCGGGGTGTACTGTTACCGATAATGCTCAAATCGCCGTGGTCGTTCAGGGTCAGGTTGTTGTAATCGATCGTACCATTGTCGTCCAAGTCGGCGAATTTCACCTGTCCCGGACGGGTGACCAAGTCGGACGCCTGCTTGTAATTCTGGGTCGCGGAATTGTAGACATCCTGCCAGTCTTTGAACAATCCCGTCACCGTATAGCCCCACATTTCTCCGAGTTGCATACCCACATAGTATTCGGGCTGACCCATATTGTCCACCAGATGGGCCACCGTTCCCAGACTCCGCTGGTCGTTACCCAGATACTTCGTGATGGTAGACATACTGTCCCACAGGGTTCCTTTCACACTGTAAGAGAAAGGACTGCCCAACAGTTGGAACTGATCTTTCCATTGGATGGAAAGTTCCCAACCATTGGTTCTCATCTCCGCGTTGTTTCCTTTGGGTACAGAACCGCCGAAGACCGGAGGCAAGGACGCTCCGTCCGTGTACATATCAGAAGTAATGCGGATGTAATAGTCGAACGAGGCGGACAGGCGGTTGCGGAACAAATCAAGATCCACTCCCACATCATAGGTAGCCGCCTTCTCCCAAGTCAATGACAGAGGAACCAGAGATGCGACGGATGTGTAGGAAGGCAAAGTCCCGGCTATGACGATATCGTCCGCCTTGGTGACCGTCATTTCGGAGGTATATTTATAAGGTGAGACATTGCCGTTACCCATCGCTCCGGCAGAAGCCCGCAATTTGAAATTATCCAGTACGCTGCGGCTCCAGCCCATCCAAGGCTCCTCCGAGACCCTCCATCCCAGAGACGCTGACGGGAAAAAGCCCCAACGGCTTTGGGTGGGAAACTTGGAACTCCCGTCATAACGGCCACTGGCTTCAATCAGATAACGGCCCTTCCAAGAATAATTGACCCTGGCAAAGAATCCGACATAAGCCCATTCGTACCCGCCGCTAGTGATGGAGGCTTCTCCGTCCATGAGAGAGAAAGAAGGCTTTTCGGAAATGAAATCGAGGCGATTGGAGGTCGTCGTCGAATAGTTACACCATTCCTGGTTATAGCCGGCCAATACGGACAGACGATGATCTTCACCGAGTTTGGGCGTATACGTAGCATACGCATTGACGGCCTGATAACGGGTGTCGTAGTCTGTCAGACGGAGGAAGGCCGCCGGTGTAACCGACGAGACCAGTATTTCGCCGGGACTCTTGGAATAGGTCACCGGATTCTGCACGATATGACGCTTGCGTCCGGTATAGTTGTAGGAATAGTCGGCCTGCAACTTCAGCACTTCCGGGACGATGTCGATATCCAAGTCGAGTTTGTCGCGCAGATAGAGATAATCATCTTTGATGTAGTTGTTGCCTTCGTACATCGCGGCATAGCCGGATTCCGCAGCGGCCGGCGTCCAAGTCCCGTCCGGATTTCGCAACGGAACCATCGGAGCGAGGGCGTGCTGCATAAAACGCTGAACGCTCTGGCCGGTCTGGGAGCGGGGTACGTAGTTGTTGTCGATGGACAGGCTCGCATTGTTGGTCAACTTGAGCCAGGGACGGATTTTCAGCGTCCCCTTTGCACGAAGGTTGTATTTCTTGTAATTTTCGTTCCCTACGCGGAAAACTCCCTGCGAATCATAGAATCTACCCGAGACATAATAATCTGCAATATTGCCTCCCCCACTGACAGAAATATTGTGCTCCGTAGAGGAGTGGAAATCCCGGTAGAATTCCTTGAACCAGTCGTGGTTGTCGTAATACGCCCAGCCGAAGCCCGGCACATCATAACTTTCTTCTACCTTACCCAAGGTCGGATCGGATTTGCGCCGGACAATCTCGTCGTAAATGGCCTGCGAATAGGGTGCCTTGTTGTCAATATTGTCCAACAAAGCCTTGGAACCGTTGTAATAACCATTGTAGCAGGCAATCCACCAATCCAGCCATTGTTGGGAGTCCGTGATAGCATCGGGAATCACCGTACGACGGTTGATGCTGTATGAACCGCTGTAATTGACGATAGGATCGCCTTTCCCGGCTTGCTTGGTCGTTACCAGAATGACGCCGAAAGCACCCCGCGCACCGTAAACCGCCGTAGAGGATGCGTCCTTGAGAACGGAGACGCTTTCCACATCCTGTGGATTGACCATGGAGAGATTCCCCTCAACACCATCAATCAAGACCAGGCTGGAACCGCCGGCACCGATGGAACTGGCTCCGCGGACATTATAAGAACCACCGTGCGAGGGCTTGCTGTCGGTAATCGTAATATTCAAACCGGCCACTTCGCCCTGCAGCGAACGCGCAAGGTTGGAATTGGCACGGTTCCCGATCACTTCGGAACCCACGGCATCCACCGCACCGACCAGATCTCGTTTCTTCATCGAGCCGTAACCCACGACAACGACCTCTTCCAGACGCTGTGTATCCTCTTCAAGCGTAACATTCAGGACACTACGCCCCTCTACAGGAACATCTTTGGACACAAATCCGATAAAGGAAAAGGTCAAAACCGCATCGGAAGGGACTTCGAGCGAGAACGCCCCGTCTATGTCCGTCACCGTACCATTGACCGTTCCTTTCAAGACGACTCCTACCCCAATCAAAGGCTCTCCCGCCGCATCCTTCACCACACCGGACACCACAGGCCCGGTCGCAGCGAAAACATCCGCGAAAGCAAGAATAAGGGACAATAAGGTTATTGACAACTTTTTCATGTTCATTTTTCGTCAGTAAGCACAAAGAGACCATCCTGCCCCTGAATGTAGAAATGCCCTTTGTAACTGGACATATCCTCCAGTTCGCCGGTCGTACAGGACTGCAGGTTGATTTCTTTCATCGTCTTATTCTTCAGGTCCCACACATAGAGGATGGAAAGCGCGTCCTCTTTACCGAGGCCGGTAGGCATATACAACATATCATCCAAAATGTACAAGCCCTGTCCGATGGGATTAAAACTAAAGCCGGATACGTCCTCAATCAGATAATTTTCCAATGCTTCCTCGCTCTTGAGTACGACCTGATCCCCTTCGGATAGTTTCGGAAGACGAAACTTGATGATGCGATGGCGGTTGGCAGGATCGTTGTTGTTGATGGTATTGCCATAACCATAGAGCATCTGGTTTTTGGGATCAACCACCCATTGAAGCGCATAACCGAAATCATTGTTCTTGTCATCATAAAAAATCGTCTGAAGCAAAGTGGAACCCGACATATCAGGCAGAATCCGCTCGGCGAAAAGAAGATCTTTGCGTCCTTCGTAAGGCTTTTTGTGACTTTGGCTCACATAGAGCACCGGGAGAGGGTCGTTTGCATCATATTTCTCCACGCCAAAAGAGATGACATTCGCGTGATTGACTTTGCTGAAAGTGGCCAGGTTGAACTGGCTCACCTTGGCAAAACCGTCATTAGAAAGTTTATAAATGGTCGCGATACCTTTGTTTTGGCAACTGACCAACCAATCTCCGTAAATATCCATTCCTTGGTAGGAATACCCCTTTTGCCTATGGTTCATCCCTTGCAGGGGACCCAGAAAGCGCGCATTCTGAGCGGAAAGGTTGAGACCGGACAGAAAGACAAGAAGAATGATTGTTAGACGTTTGATCATATACTTATATATAATAAGGTATTGGACCGTTCAACACAGTTCGGGCGACTGCTTAGGCCAGGTGTTCGTAGGTGAAGGCTTCCCAAGGAAGGTCGGCGTTCGCCTTGCCCTTGTCGAGGATTTCGGCGATGTGCATCAGCAGCGGGAAATTTTTGGGGTCCACCAGACCGAGCTCGGCCTTGCGGCGGATGGCCTGTCCCATCACGCGGGTAATCACGAGGCTCTCCAGCGTGATGCCGGCGAGGGCTTCGGTCACTTCATCGTAGTTGAGTCCCTTGCCCATCAGCACGCCGCAGCGACGGGTACGGCCCGAGAAAATGGTTACGTACAGGTCGCCCAGTCCGATGCACTCGCTCTCGAAGGAGCCGCCTTGCATCTGCATCAGCATATGCGTCTCACGCACGGCCTGGGTGAAGGTGCCCGCCTGGGAGTTGTAGTGCTGAGGCTCGTCCTCGCCGTGCCAGCGGATATTCAGGCCGACGGCCAGCGTAACCGCCATCGCATAGGCGTTCTTCAAGGCCACGGCGCTCTCCAGGCCCATCACATCGTTGGTCAGGGAAATGTGATAGTAGGGACGCTGCATCGACTCTTTCATCATCTTCAGGGCCGCATTGTCCTTGCCGCAGAAGCCCACCTCGGTCGGGTCCATAAACACCAGTTCATAGGAGGTGCAGGGGCCGCCGATGGCGCAGATGTCGCGGTGGATGCCGCGTTTGGCCAATTCTCCAATCCAGTAGCCGGGATAGGACATCAGGGAGCCGTCTTCGGTCGCCCGCAGGCCCTTGGTCACGGAAAGCACGGGAATCTTGGGGTCGAGTTGGGTCAGGATTTCCTCCAGGAACCAGTCCACACCGAAGGAAGAAACACCGCCGATGACAAAGGCGGAACCTTTCACCGCCTCTTTCCAATCCTTGAAATAGTGGAAGTGAACATTCGCAGGGAAGGGCCGGCAGAATTTCTCGTGCTTGCCGGTCTTGATATACCCGTCAATAATCCCATCATCCAGACAAGTGCCGATAATATGCACATCGTGACCGTTTTCCGCTGCGGGAAATGCTAAAGCGGAGCCCATCATACCTGCTCCCAAAATCGAAATTTTCATTGTATTACAATTTAATAATAAGTTAGTTTTCTTTCGCTTTTATTTGCGTGCACGCGCACGCAATTTCTGCAAAGGTATAAAAATTTTTTATTACAACAAGAATTTTTTTGAAAATAAGTTAACTTTGCATTGTATTCTTATAATAAGATACCATGCAAAATAGCAATCACCCCATACCCACCGTTTATGATGTGGCAGAGAGGGCCGGCGTATCGAGAGGAACCGTGGACCGCGTGCTCTATCAGCGTGGACGGGTCAGCGAGCAGAGCCGCCAGAAGGTACTGCGCGCGGTGGAAGAGTTGCAATATAAGCCGAACAGCAATGCTTCGCGTCTGGCAAGAAAGAAAGAGTATCTCTTTTCTTGTATCATTCCGCAATTTAACGAGGGAGAGTATTGGGGAGAAATCAACAACGGATTCCTAGAAGCGGCCGCCCTGCTGTCCGAACGGGGTGTCCGTCTTCGCTTGCATTTCTACGACCAGACGGATGTCAAATCATTTCTGGCAGAGAGTAACGCAGCCTTGGACGACAAGCCCTGCGGCATCATCATGAATGCGGTCTTCCGGGATGAGGTAACGCTTTTTTCGCAACAATTGGACGAACTGGGACTGCCTTATGCTTTCATCGACAACAAGATTGACGAGACGCATTATGCGCTATACTATGGTGTCGACCCGTACAAGAGCGGCGAACTGGGCGCATGGCTGCTTTCCTTACGTTTCCCCCCGAAAGAAATTGCACTCGTACGTCTGTTGCGTGACTCATCCCAACGGGCGGACCCGAACCGCCCCCGGCGGCACGGATTTACTGACTACATCAATAAGCATTTTCCGGACTGCACGGTCCACACCGTTTTCATCGACCCCAAAGACAGTTGCTCGACCCAAAAGACACTGGAAAAGTTCTTCGCAGAACACCCGGGCATACGGCATATCGGGATGACCAACTCCCGTATCTATTTGTTGGAAAAATACTTGAGCAAGCACCCCGACCCGGAAAGAATCGTCGTCGGATTCGATGATTTGCGAAAAAACCTGGACTGTGTCAAAAAAGGGTATGTAAGTGCATTGGTGACACGCCACATCCCGGAACAGTCCAAACTGCTCCTGACAGACTTTGCCGAGAGCGTCATTTCCCGCCGTGCTCCCAAGCGCCGCGACCATTATGTCCACATGGACATCCTGACCCGGATGAATCTCGACAACTATTGATTCGCGCGGCTGCGGTCTTTGAGGTTCCACAGCGAAGCAATCATAATGAAACCTATGACGGCAACGCCAGCCATCAGGATGAAGATGGGATGCCAGCCGAAGGTATCGGCGAACTTGCCCAGTGGATATCCGGTCAGCAGGGTGCTCAGATAACTCATAAAACCGATAATACCCACCGCGGAAGAAGCGGCTTTCTTGGATACCTCATTGGAGGCGACTACTCCCAGCAGGGCCTGCGGGCCATAAAGGAAGAAGCCGGCCAGGGCCAAGACAATCAGGAAAAGTACGGGAGAATGTAGGTCCTGGATAAAGTGCAAGGCGACCAGACAAAGGGTGACCAGCACCATCTCAATGGCACAGACACGCTGGGAACGGCTCTTGAACAATTTATCAGAGACAAAACCGGCAAAAATCATCCCCAGGCATCCAGCCACCTCAAATATAGCAACCGTCCAGCCGGACAGGGCCTTGCTCAGTCCCATTTCCTGCAACATCGACGGTCCCCAGTCAAGGATGGCGAAACGAACCACATACACAAACAGGTCGGTCAAGGCAAGAATCCAGATTACGGGATTGAGGAATACTTTATGCAGCAGGAATTTCCGCCAGGCCTTGGGGTCTTTCCCCTGCTGCTCATCCAACTCCCCTTCCACCTTGGGCAATTCAGGAAGCCCGACGGAAGAAGGTGTATCGCGCAATGTCGCGATGATGAAGAACACACCGACCAGCGAGATGCAGGCGGGCACCCAGAAACACAGTTGCCAACTGGTCAGATAGCCGCAGATGACGGCAGCGACGAAAGCCCCGATGCTGTGCGAGGTGTTCCAGATGCTCATCTTGGTGGCCAGTTCGTGCGGAGGGACCCAGTTGACCATCAGGTGATTGCACGGAGCGAAGCCGCAGCCCTGGAAAATCTGGTTGAGAATGTAAAGCACCGCCATAATCGTCATAAAGCCGCCTACGAAATCGGGTCCGGAAGACGCACCGGTAATCCAAGTGGTTAGTCTGTCGGTAAAGCCGAAGATAAAATTGGCCAGTACGCAAACCCCCA